>NZ_JBHYIQ010000008.1:125767-175202 GCF_042739895.1 Amycolatopsis sp. NPDC059021 | reverse complement strand
ACGGGATTGCCCGCGGCGGCGACCGGCCGGGCCGGCCGTTCCGGTTCGGTCGTGGCGGGGAGGTCGGCGACGCCGATGATCCGCGCCAGGCTCGCCGCCGCCGACTGCGCGTCGTCGACGAGCGCGAGCGCGACGTTGATCGGATTGAAGAGGCTGTGGAAGTACAGCGCGGCCGCCGAGGCGACGCCGACCGTGGCCGTACCCGCACCGACCAGGAGGAATCCGGTCGCGAGAATCGCGGACAGGCCGACGAACTCGGCGAGGTTGAGGCGGGAGAAGAACCGCGTCATCAGGCGGACGCCGCGCAGCGCGAGGCCGACGGCGGCGTCCGAGCGGTCCCGGACGCGGCCGATGTGGGCGTCGGCGAGCCGGAACGCGCGGACGGTCGGCGCTCCGCCGATCGTGTCGAGCAGCTGTTGCTGCTGTGCGCCGACCGCCTCGCGCTGGGCGGCGTAGACCGGCTTCGCCCGCCGGACGTACCAGCGGACGGTGTGCAGCTGGATCGGCGCGGCGATCAGCGCCGCGATCAGGAACCGCCAGTCCAGCACGGCGAGGGCGACGAGGGTGAGCACGATCGTCAGCACGGACCGCGCCAGCTGCGGCAGCGCCTTGCGGACGGCGTCGGCGACCACGGAGACGTCGTTGGTGACCCGGGCGGTGAGATCCCCGGACCCGGCGCGTTCGATCTGTTCCAGCGGCAGGTGCAGGGCACGCTCCACGAAGCGTTCGCGCAACTCCGCCAGCATCGTCTCGCCGAGCCGGGACACCAGCGACATGCCGAGCGCCGTCGCGATCGCCTGCGCGACGGCGACGAGCGCCAGCGCCACCACCGGGGTCACCAGTTCGGCCGCCGTGCGGTGCCCCGACACGATGTCGACGACCCGGCCGAGCAGCGGCGCGGTGAGCAGGCCGATCGCGGTCGCCCCGACGAGCAGTGCGAACGATCCGGCGGCCAGGAACTTCGCGCGGCCGAGGAGTTCGCCGAGGACGGCACGGATGCGCTGCCCGGAAGCGGTCGGCAGCAGGTGAGCGTCCACTGTGGATGGAGTAGTCACGAGAGCACCACCGCCCGGTAGTCGGCCCGTTCGGCGACCAAGCCGGTGTGCGTGCCTTCACCGGTGACGCGGCCGCCGTCGAGCAGGACGACGCGGTCGGTCGCGGCCAGGAGCGCGGGGCTGGTGGTCACCAGGATGGTGGTGCGGCCACGGCGCAGCCGCGCGAGCCCCTCGGCGATGCGTGCCTCGGTGACGGTGTCCACCGCCGTCGTCGGATCGTGCAGCACGAGCACCGGCGCGTCGGCGGCCAGCGCCCTCGCGAGCGCGACCCGTTGCCGTTGCCCGCCGGACAGCGAACGCCCGCGTTCGGACACTGCCGTCGCGGCTCCCGAGGGGAGTGCCGAAGCGACTTCGTCGGCCGCGGCGGCATCCATCGCTTCGGCCGTGCGAGCGCCGCCCGCCCGGACATTCTCCGCCAGTGTCCCGGCGAAGAGATCCGCGTCGTGGGCGGCGACCAGCACTGCCTCTCTGACCCGCTCGGGGTCCACTGTGGACAGCGGGACCGCGTCGACCAGTACCGAGCCGGACGCCGGATCGACGGTCCGGCCCAGGCAGTCGAGCAGCGCGGTGGCGTCCGCGGGATCGGCGGCGGCGACGCCGAGCAGCTCGCCGGGTCGTGCTTCGAGGTCGATTTCGCGCAATTGTCCTTGTGAGACGGCGGAAAGCCGGACGTGACCGGTCACCGGGGACGGCAACCCGGCCGAGCCGCCGTCGACGGTGTGCGGTGCGGAAAGCACGGCCGCGATCCGGCCCGCCGAAGCCCGGCCCTGCGCCAGGTCCGAGTTGACCTCGGCGAACACGGAGAACGGGGTGATGAGGTACTGGGCGAGGCCGACCGCCGCGACGAGGTCGCCCACGCTGATGTGGCCGTCGAGCGCCAGCTTCCCGCCGACGAGCGCGACCACGGCGATGAAGATCCCGGTCAGCGCGAGCAACGCGCCGTTGTGCCAGGCCTGTGCCCGCGCCGCGCGCAACGTCGCCAGCAGTGAGGAGCGGCTCGTGCGGCGGTAGCGTTCGATCGCGGCCGGTTCGGCGCCGATGCCCTTGAGCACCCGCAATCCGGCGACGAGGTCGGTGGCGACGCCGGAGGCGTGCGCGGACCGTTCCTGTTCGGCCTCGCTGCGCCGTTCGAGGGGTTTGCCGATCAGGTGTGCCAGCACCAGGATCGGCGGCGTGCCGAGCAGGACGAGCAGGCCGAGCGGAACCGACATCCGCAGCAGCATGACCGCGCTGACCAGCAGTCCGGAGAACGCCGCGACGCCGAACGGGATGATCGCGTCGACCACGCCGACCCGCCGGGCGTCCGAGGTCCCGATGCTGACGAGTTCCCCGGCGAGGTTCCCGGTTTCGGCGCCGCGAGGGTGCAGCACGCGGCGGCTGACCTCGATACGGAGGTCGTGCGCGCTCCGTTCGGCGGCGCGTTCCGCGGCTCGCGCGCCGAAGCGGTAGCAGTTGGACAATCCGGCGAACACGGCGCCGAGGACGGCGAGCCAGCCGAGGAGGACCCAGCCCGAGCCACCGGCGACGGCCTGGTCGATCACGACGCCGATGACGACCGGCACCAGCGCTTCGCCCGCCTGGTGCCCCGCGGCCAGCACGGAAGCGAACACGATGGGACGTCGCTGGCCGGCGATCGCGCGGCGCAGCACGTCCCGGCCGGTGATCCCTGCTGCCGTCACCGGCACCTCCGTGCTGCTCAGGGGATGGGTCGCGGGATAGGTAAGGCTAGTCTAAGTGCGGGCCCTCATTGTTCCCCTTCCGGGCGTTCGGTTAGCCTCGCCTCAGTTCCCCGAGCCCGGAGGTTTCGTGACAGCGACGACGGCGAGTCCGCCGGTTCACGAGGGGAGCCCGCCGGGCGCGCGGGCCCGGACTTTCCGCTCCGCCGGGTTGCTGGTGGCGTTGGCCGCGCTGGGCCTGGTGTTCCTGCTGAGCGTGTGGGTCGGCTCGAAGGGGATCCCGTTCACCGACACGTGGTCGGTGCTGTGGCACAACGACGGCTCCGCCGACGCGATCATCATCCACGACCAGCGCATCCCGCGGACCCTGCTCGGCGCCTTGGTCGGGGCCGCGCTCGGGCTGGCGGGCGCGGTGATGCAGGCGCTGACCCGCAATCCGCTCGCCGACCCCGGGCTGCTCGGCGTCAACAACGGTGCCGCGGCGGCGGTCGTCTCGGCGATCGCCTTCGCCGGGGTGACCGGTGTGCTCGGGTACGTCTGGTTCGCCTTTCTCGGCGCGGCGGCCGCGGCTGTCGCGGTCTACGTGCTGGGCGCGGCGGGCCGCGGCGGCGCGACCCCGGACCGGCTCGTGATGTCGGGCGCGGCGATGAGCGCGGTGCTGATCGCCTACATCAACGCGATCCTGCTGATCGACCCGAAGACGTTCAACCAGTTCAGGTTCTGGGACGTCGGCTCGCTGTCCGGTCGCCGCTGGGACGTGCTGGCGCAGCTCTCGCCGTTCATCGGCGCCGGCATCGTGCTCGCGTTGTTTCTCGCCCGCCCGCTCAATGTCCTGGCGTTGGGGGAGCAGACGGGCAAGGCACTCGGCGCGCACATCGGCCGGACCCGCGTGCTCGGCGCGGTAGCGGTGACACTGCTGTGCGGCGCTTCGACCGCGGCGATCGGGCCGATCGCGTTCATCGGGCTCGCGGTGCCCCAGGCCGTCCGCATCCTCGTCGGTCCCGACCAGCGGTGGGTGCTGCCGTATTCGATGCTGCTGTCCCCGATCCTGCTCATCGGCGCGGACGTCCTCGGCCGGATCGTCAACCCGCCGCAGGAACTTCAGGTCGGCATCGTGACGGCGTTCCTCGGCGCGCCCGTGTTCGTCGCGCTCTGCCGCCGCCGGAAGCTGGCCCGGCTGTGAACGCGGTGAAGGAGCGGCAGGGCCGCGTGCTGCGCACCCGGGGTGGTTCGGTGTCGATGCGGGTGACTCCGCGTGCGCTGATCGTCGGGGTGATCCTGCTGATGGCGGTGCTCGTCGTGAGCGCGATCAGCCTGACCACCGGTGATTACCCGGTGTCGGTCGGCGACGTCGTGAAGACACTTTTCGGCTTCGGCGACGCCGGGACCGAGTTCATCGTGACGACGTTGCGGCTGCCCCGGCTGCTGACCGGGTTGCTGGTCGGCGCGGCACTCGGCGTCAGTGGCGCGATTCTCCAGAGCCTGACCGGGAATTCGCTCGGCAGCCCGGACGTCATCGGCTTCACCGAGGGCTCGGCCTCCGGCGCGCTGCTGGTGATCGTGCTGGCGCACGGCGGGATGCTGGAGATCGCGGCGGGCGCGCTGGCGGGCGGGCTTCTCACGGCACTGGTCGTCGGCCTGCTCGCGGCGCGGCGCGGCGTACAGGGCTTCCGGCTGATCCTCGTCGGGATCGGTGTCTCGGCGATGCTCGTGGCGGCGAACAAGTACCTGATCACCCGCGCGTCGGTGCCGGACGCGGTGTCGGCGCAGGCCTGGCTCGTCGGCGGACTCAACGGGCGCGGCTGGGAACACGTCGTCCCGATGCTGATCGCCGTCGCGATCCTGCTGCCCCTCGCCTTCGGCTACGGCAGGCGGCTCGCGTTGCTGGAGATGGGCGACGACTCCGCGAAGGGGCTCGGCGTTCCGGTGGAGCGGAGCCGGATCGTGCTGATCGCGGTGAGCATCGGACTGGCGTCGGTCGCCACCGCGGTGGCCGGGCCGATCACGTTCCTCGCGCTGGCGGCGCCACAGCTGGCGAAACGGCTGGCGCGCTCGGCTCGCCCGGCGCTGGGCTCGGCCGCGCTGATGGGCGCGCTGCTGCTCGTCGGCAGCGATCTGGTCACGCAGCGGGTGTTCGGCGAGGAAGGGCTGCCGGTCGGGATCGTGACGGGCGGGATCGGCGGGCTCTACCTGATCTGGCTGCTCAGCCACGAATGGCGCCGCAACCGCGGCTAAGTACGCGCCGGAGAGTCCACTTCGGACTCGACGGGGGCAGGCTCGCCGAACCGGGCCAGCGCCAGCGCGGCGGCCACGGCGAGCACGAACCCGGCGACGGCGACGATCGCGAAGCCCGGCCGCGTCCGGTCGCCGAGTGCGAAAATCCCGATCAGCGAAGGGAAGACCGTCTCGCCGAGGACCATCATCGCGGTCGAGGTCGTGACGCTCCCGCGTTGCAGCGCGGTCGCGTAGAACAGCATCGCCATCGGCCCGGCGACCACCACCGTGTAGGTCGCGGGGTCGGTGAACAGGTCGAGCGGGGCGAGGCTCGGGATGACCCGGCCCGCTATCGCGACGGCGCCGAAACACAGCCCCGCCACCAGCCCGAGCGCGGGCGTCCGCACCCGGCGTCCCGCCTTCCCCGCGACGAACCCGCCGATCCCGAGCACCACGACGGCGCCGATCAGCACGAGCCGGAACCCGAGCCCGACCGGATCCGACCCTTCGCCCTCCGCCGACGTCCCGAGCAGCGCGAGCCCGGCGCAGACGAGGCCGACCGCCGCCCATTCCCGGCCGCCGAGCCGGATGCCGAGCACCCGCGCCGCGACGGCGGTCACCGCGAGGCTGGCCGCGAGCGCGGCCTGCACCACGAACAGCGGCAGGACGTGCAACGCGGCGATCTGGGCGACGAAACCGAGGACGTCGAGACCGACGCCCACCACGAACCGCCACTGGCCGAGCACCCGCACCAGCAGCCGCGGATCGACCCCGGCGCGGTCGTCACCGCCGTTGTCGGCGGCACGGGCGGCCACCGCCTGCATCACCGAAGCGACGCCGTACGCGCACGCGGCGCCCAAGGCGCAGAGCAGTCCCCACCACATGAGCCCAGCCTAGAGGTCGCGTTGCTCGCTGTAGGGTACGCGTCATGTCGAACGAGCGTTCGAGGATCGCCGAGCCGGTCGGCCGGTCGTGGCCGGCGAACATCGCGGACGACGAACTGCGCCTGCAGTGGGAGTTCCTGGCCTTCCTGCGCGCCACCGCGGTGAACAAGGTCGCCGGGCTGAGCCGCGCCCAAGCCGCCGCGACCCCGCTGGCGACGTCGCCGCGGCTGAGCGCGCTGGGCGTGCTCAAGCACCTCACGGCGGTGGAGCGGTGGTGGCTGTCGATCGAGGCGGGCGGCGCGGACCTGCCGTCGTTGTGGGCGGGTTCGCCGGATCCGAGCTGGGACCTCACGAGCGACGACGACCCCGTGTCGGTGGTCGAGGCCTATCGCGCGGAATGGGCGCACGCCGCCGCGTCCACGGCCGGTCTCGGCGCGGGGGACCGGGCGCGGCGTTCACCGGACGAGTTCACGGTGCGCTGGATCCTGGCCCACGTCGTCCAGGAAACGGCCCGGCACGTCGGGCATCTGGACTTGCTGAGGGAGCTGGCCGACGGCGAGACCGGCGAATAACGCGCGAATTCCGGTGCGCCCGCCGGTATGCTGGGTTCGTGGCCGTCGTAGCGGAAACCCGCCGATTTACCGGCCCCCTGGCCCCCAACGGGCGCCGCGGGGAACCGGTGCCACTGCACGCGTGCTGACCCGCCTCGCCGAGCGCTCCGGGGTCAAGGGGGGAGAAGTCCCGCCCGATCCCGTTCCGCTCAGGAGGCTTCGTCATGTCCACCCTCAGTTCCGCGCAACTGGCCCACGATCTCGCCGTTCGCGATCTCAGCGACCCCGCGACAGGCCCGCACGCACTTCAGCTCGTCGTCGAACGCGCGGTCGGCGCGCTGACGTCGCTGTGGGACTGCGAGGTCCGCTGGTGCCGCGGCGACCGGATCGTCACCGTCGAGGACAACTACGACAACCTCGGCTACGACCCCGCCGATGTCACGCGCGACGCGCGCTACACCCGCTACATCGACGAGCACCGTATGCTGCGCAGCCATTCCAGTGCGCTGATCCCCGCCGCGCTGCGCTCGCTCGCCGCGGCGCCCGTCGACGACGTCCTGCTCGTCTGCCCGGGTGTCGTGTACCGCCGCGACAGCATCGACCGGCTGCATACCGGTACCCCGCACCAGCTCGACCTGTGGCGGATCAGCCGGCGCGCGCCGATGGACCGCACCGCCCTGCACGAGATGATCACCGCGCTGCTGGCCGCGCTCGTGCCCGGCAGACCCGACCGCCGGGAACCTCGCCGTCATCCGTACACCCTCGACGGCGTCCAAGTGGACGTCGAGCATGGCGGCGAATGGGTCGAGGTCGCCGAATCCGGCGTCGCCCATCCCGGCGTCCTCGCCAAGGCCGGGCTCGACGGCGCCTGGTCCGGACTGGCGCTGGGCATGGGACTCGACCGGATGCTCATGCTGCTCAAGGGCATTCCGGACATCCGGCTGCTGCGCTCGGCCGAGCCCTCCGTGGCGGCCCAGCTGGGCGACCTCGAGCCGTATCGGCCGGTCTCGGCGATGCCCCCGGTACGCCGGGACCTCTCGGTCGCGGTCGACGCGGACGACCTCGCCGAAGACCTCGGCGACCGGGTCCGCGACGCGCTGGGGCCGGACGCCGACAGCGTCGAATCGGTGGAGATCCTCGCGGCGACGCCGTATGCCGAGCTGCCGCCGCGGGCGGTGGCACGGCTCGGCGCGAGCCCCGGGCAGAAGAACCTCCTCATCCGCATCGTGCTGCGGCCGCTCGGCGCCACGTTGTCCGATCACGAAGCCAACGTGCTGCGGGATCGGGTGTACGCCGCGCTGCACCGGGGCACCGTCATGCAGTGGGCGGCGGGCGGGTCCTAGGGTGGGCCCATGGCAGATCGGCTGTACTTCCGGCAGTTGCTCGCGGGCCGTGACTTCGCGGTCGGCGATCCGGTGGCGACCCAGATGGTCAATTTCGCCTACCTGATCGGCGATCGCGAGACCGGTGACGCGGTGGTCGTCGACCCCGCGTACGCCGTGCGCGATCTGCTGGACGTGCTCGCCGCCGACGGCATGCGGCTCACCGGCGTGCTCGCGACGCACCACCATCCCGACCACGTCGGTGGCGAGATGATGGGGTTCTCGCTGCCCGGGATCGCCGAGCTGCTGGCGATCGAGCAGGTCCCGATCCACGTCAACGGCGCCGAGTCGGAGTGGGTGCGCCGGGTCACCGGGGTGTCCGGCACCGACCTGCGCACCCACGACCACGACGACGTCCTCGAGATCGGCGCGATCCCGGTCCGGCTGCTGCACACGCCGGGACACACGCCGGGGAGCCAGTGCTTCCTGGTCGAGGACAAGCTCGTCTCGGGGGACACGCTGTTCCTCGAAGGCTGCGGCCGCACGGACTTCCCCGGCGGCGACGCGGACGCGATCTTCCGCAGTCTCCAATGGCTGGCCGGGCTGCCGGGTGATCCGGTGGTCTATCCCGGGCACCAGTACTCGCCGGCGCCGTCGGCCGCGCTGTCCGAGGTCAAGTCGACGAACTTCGTCTTCCGCCCGCGCTCGCTGCAGGAATGGCACCAGCTCTTCGGCGGCTGACGGGGTTTCGTCTCAGCCGTCGAGACCGAACAACGCGGCCGCGTTGCCCGAAGCGAACTTCTGCCGGTCCACCTCGGACGGGAAATGTCCGAGGAAGGCGTTGATGTCCTCTTCGGACGGTTGCTGGAAGGGATAGTCGGTCGAGAAGATGAGGCGGTCGGCCGAGGTCACCGCCAGTGCGTGGTGCAGGAGAGCCGGGTTGAGCATGCCGGACGCGGTGATGAAGAAGTTCGACCGGAGGTAGTCCGACACCGTGCGCCGCAGACCGGCGACCCGGGAAAGGCTGTCGGCCCGGTCCAGCCAGAACAGCAGCAGCTCGCCCCAATGGCCGAGCACGATCTGGAGATCCGGATGCCGGTCGAACGTGCCGCGCAGGATCAGCCGCAGCGCCGCGGTCCCGGCCTCGAGATGCCAGCCCCAGCCGAAGGTGGCAAGGGCGAGATCGGTCGTCGGGCCGAAGCCGCGATAGGACGCGTCACGGATGGCGCGCGACGGCAGCTGAGGATGGATGAACACCGGTTGGCCGAGTTCCGCGGCGGCCGCGAAGAAGTCGTCGTAGACCGGGTCGTCGAGGAAGCGGTCACCCGAACGGCCGTAGACCATGGTGCCCACGTGGCCGAGTCCCGCGGCCCGTTCCAGCTCGCCCGCGACGTCCTGGGGTGCGGACAGGGGCAAAGCGGACAGTGCGCGGAATCGGGACGGGTTCGCGCGCACGGCCGCCGCAGCGGTGTCGTTCGCGGCGCGGCTCAGCCGCAGCGCGTCCTGAGGTGGGAGCGGCTGGGTGCCCGGTGGGGTCAGCGCGAGGATCGACACGTCGATGCCCTGCGCGTCCATGGCCGCGATCCGGCCGGCACCCAGGTCCTCGAGCCGCTGCCGATGGTCGCCCCTTTCGTTGAGGGTGAGGCTTTCGTCGCGGACCTCCGGTGGCAGGGCGGTGAGGGCGGAGGTCAGTTCCGGCAGGATCCAGTGTTCTTCGATGGCGATGAGAGGCACGGTTCGGGTCAGGCCGGTCACCCAATCTCCTCTCGAGCGATAGTTGTCAAGTGACAGCAAAGATAGCGTGGACATCGCCGGAGAGCGCGGTCCCACGGGTGTCCGTCGTGCAACCGTTCCCACGGATGCGTTCACATTCCGGGACGCGCGGTCCACTGGTTGACTCCGCGCCGAGCGCGCGACGATGCTCGGGAGCATGAACCGCGGTGCGCTCCTGGTCGCCCGTCTGCACGTCGATCTCCGGCAGCAGGCGAGCGCGGTCTGTCCGGCTGGCTGATTCGCGCCCCGGCGTCCGCCGGCCAGTTTCCCCTTCCCCGAACGAAATCCGGAGAAATCCGTGTCCTTCTCCACGGGCGTGCTCACGCGCGCCGAACCGGCCGTGCCCGAGGCACCGCCGCGCCGCAGACGGTGGCGGCTGCCGAATCTGCGCCGCTGGATCAGCCCGCTAGCGCTCATCGCGCTCTGGCAGATCGCGAGCGCTACCGGGATCCTCTCGCCGGACAAGCTCAGCTCGCCGTGGACGGTGGTGCAGGCGGCGGGCGAGGTCGTCCGCAGCGGCGAACTGGGCACGGCGTTCGCGGTGTCGATCGGCCGGGTCGGCGCGGGGTTCGCGCTCGGCGCCGTGGCGGGGATCGCCCTCGGTATCCTCGCCGGGTTGTCCCGCTGGGGCGAGGCGCTGGTCGATCCGTCGGTGCAGATGCTGCGGACCCTGCCGTTCCTCGGCCTGATCCCGCTGTTCATCCTGTGGTTCGGCATCGGCGAGGAGACGAAGATAGTGCTCGTGGCGCTCGGCGTCGCGTTCCCGCTGTACCTCAATGTCCACTCGGGAATCCGCACCACCGACGAACGGCTCGTCGAAGCGACCCGCGCGCTGGGTTTCAGCCGGTCGGAGCGGCTCTGGCACGTGGTGCTGCCGGGGGCGCTGCCGCAGGCACTGGTCGGGCTGCGGCAGTCGCTGGGGCTGGCGTGGCTCGCGCTGATCGTCGGCGAGACGGTGAACGCGGACGCCGGAGTCGGCTACCTCATCAACAACGCGAGGGACTTCCTGCGCACCGACGTCGTGGTCGTCGGCCTCATCGTCTACGCACTCCTCGGGCTGGTCACCGACGCGCTGGTCCGGCTGCTGGAAAGGAGGGCGTTGCGATGGCGAGCCCGGTGACGGTTTCGGGGCTGACCAAGCGGTTCGGGGACCGCACTGTCCTCGATGGACTTGAGCTGACGATCGGAAGCGGCGAGTTCGTCGCGCTGCTCGGCCGCAGCGGCTCCGGGAAGTCCACCCTGCTGAAGGTGCTGGCCGGGCTCGACGCGGACATCGAAGGCGAGGCACGCGTCGAAGGCACGGTGTCCGTCGCCTTCCAGCAGCCGAGGTTGCTGCCGTGGCGGCGGGTGTGGCGTAACGTCGTGCTGGGGCTGCGCCAGGACGGCGTCAGCCAGGCCCGTGATCGCGGGCTCGCCGAACGCGCGCTGGCGGAGGTCCAGCTCGCCGCGCACGCCGACGACTGGCCGCTGACGCTGTCCGGTGGCGAGGCACAGCGGGTGTCGCTCGCCCGCGCGCTCGTCCGGGAACCCGATCTGCTGCTGCTCGACGAGCCGTTCGGCGCGCTCGACGCGCTGACGCGCATCGCGATGCACCGCCTGGTCGAAGACCTGTGGCGGCGTCACGAACCGGCCGTGCTGCTGGTGACCCACGATGTCGACGAGGCCCTGCTGCTCGCCGACCGGATCCTGGTGCTCGGCGAGGGCCGGATCGTCGCCGAACACGCCCTCGGCCATCCCCGGCCGCGGGCGCTCACCGATCACGTCGAGGTCCGCGCGCGGGTGCTCGAAGACCTGGGAGTGACCGAAAATGCGCTGGCGTAAGACGATCACGGCGGCCGTGTCCGTAGTGGCCCTCGGCGCGCTGACCGCCTGCGGGGCGTCGGAAGGCTCGACGGGGAAGGCCGCGGTACCCGGTCCGGTTTCCGCGGCGGACCTGGCGAAGGTGACGCTCAAGGTGGGTGACCAGAAGGGCGGGGTGCAGGCGCTGCTCACCGCGGCGAACCTCCTGGGCGACGTGCCGTACAAGATCGAATGGTCGACGTTCACCTCGGGACCGCCGCTGCTCGAGGCGGCGTCGGCGGGCGCGATCGATCTCGGCCGCGTCGGCAACACGCCGCCGATCTTCGCGGCCGCGGCCAAGGCGAAGATCGCCGTGGTGAGCGTCGCCACCAGCAACGTCGAACGCGAGGCGCTGCTCGTGCCTGCCGACTCGCCGGTCAAGGACGTCGCTGCGCTGCGAGGCAAGACGATCGGCGTCGCGAAGGGCAGCTCGGCGCACGGCCAGATCCTCAACACGCTGCGGAAAGCCGGTTTGTCCACAAAGGACGTCCAGTTGTCGTTCCTGCAGCCGGCGGAGGCGTACGCCGCGTTCACTCAGCACCGCATCGACGCCTGGGCGATCTGGGATCCGTACACCGCGCAGGCCCAGCTCGACGCGGGTGGCCGGACGATCGCGGATGGCAGGGGCAGTTCGAACGGGCTGAGCTTCCAGACCGCGAGCACGGCCGCGCTCGGCGACGCCGGCAAGAACGCCGCGATCAAGGACTACCTGATCCGCGTGGTCAAGGCGCAGAAATGGGCGGACACGCACCGCGCGGAATGGGCGAAGGCATGGGCGCAGGGGACCGGGCTGCGGCTCGACGTCGCGCAGAAGTCGGTCGACGCGGGCCGGGATTTGCCCACCCCGCTCGACGACACGGTGGTGAAGTCGGAACAACAGCTCGCCGACGCGTTCGGCGAGGACAAGACCCTGCCGGGCAAGGTGGACTTCGCGTCCTTCGTGGACCGCCGCTACGGGCCCGAGCTGGAAGCCGCGAGGAGCAACGGATGAGCGTCACCCTGCACTGGTTCCTGCCCACCAGCGGGGACGGCCGGACGATCGTGGAACGCTTCCACGCCAACAAGTCCGCCGGGCCGGCGGCACAGCGGGACCCGGACATCGGCTATCTCGCCCAGGTCGCCCGCGCGGCCGAGAGCCAGGGCTTCGAGGGCGTGCTGACGCCCACCGGCACGTGGTGCGAGGACGCCTGGCTGACCACGGCCGCACTGATCAGGGAGACCGAGCGGCTGAAGTTCCTGGTCGCGTTCCGGCCGGGCGTCATCTCGCCGACGCTGGCCGCGCAGATGGCCGGGACGTTCCAGCGGCTGTCGGGCGGCCGGACGCTGCTCAACATCGTCACCGGCGGCGACGCGGTGGAACAACGCCGTTTCGGCGACTGGCACGAGCACGATCAGCGCTACGCCCGCACCGACGAGTTCCTGTCCATCGTGCGCGGGGTGTGGTCGGGCAAGCCCTTCGACTTCTCCGGCGAACACCTGAAGGTCGAGGGCGCGACGACGCTGGCGGTGCCGGATCCCTTGCCGCCCTTGTACTTCGGCGGTTCCTCGCCCGCGGCGCTCCCGGTCGCGGCCCGGCACGCCGACGTCTACCTGACCTGGGGTGAACCGCCCGCCCAGGTGGCCGAGAAGATCGCCAAGGTCAGGGAACTCGCGGTGGAACACGGCAGGACACCGCGCTTCGGCGTCCGCCTGCACACGATCTCGCGCGACACGTCGGCCGAAGCGTGGGCGGAGGCGCAGAAACTCCTCGACGCGCTGAGCCCGGAGCAGGTCGCGAAGGCGCAGAGCCAGCTGGCCGCGAGCGAGTCGATCGGCCAGCAGCGGATGGTCGCGCTGCACGGCGGCCGTCTCGATGCCGGGGTGCGCGGCCTGGAGATCCATCCGAACCTGTGGGCCGGGGTCGGCCTGGTACGCGGCGGTGCGGGCACGGCGCTCGTCGGCAGCCACGCCGAAGTCGCCGACCTCATCGAGGAATATCACTCGGTCGGAGTCGACGAGTTCGTCCTCTCCGGGTATCCGCATCTGGAGGAGGCGTACTGGTTCGGCGAGGGCGTCCGGCCCGAACTGGCGCGGCGCGGCCTGCTCGCCGACGTCCCGGCCCTGCGACGCGCCCACCCGGAACGCAACGTCGCCGCGCTCTGACGTGAGCTGAAGGGGACTTTCCTCCCACCGCATGCGCTGAAGGGCGCTTTCCTCGCATCCCACGCGAGGAAAGTCCCCTTCAGAGCGCGCGGGACAGGGCCAGCGCGACCGTGCGGACCGCCGGGGCGACCCGTTCGGTCCGCATCCGGTTGGCCCAGCCGGAGATCGACACCGCGGCGACGGCGGTGCCCGTGGCGTCCACCAGCGGACTCGCCGCGCAGACGACACCGACGCCGGATTCCTCGCGCTCGAAGGCGATTCCCTCCTCGCGGATACGGGTGAGCTGACGTCGCAGCAACCCGGGCGCGGTGATCGTGCGGGTGCTGACGCGCGGCAGCCCGGCGTCGATCACCGCGGCGACCACCGGCTCCGGCGCGTGCGCGAGGATCGCCTTGCCGACACCGGTGGCGTGCGCGGGGAACCGGCCGCCGATGCGGGACGGCAGCGACGGGGCGTCGGGCCCGCGCAGGATGTCGAGGTAGACGACCTCTGTCCCCTCGAGCACCGCGAGGTGGACGGTGTTGCGTGTCGCCTCGCGGAGATCGGCGAGATACGGCCGCGCCGCCTCGACGAGCCCGCGGCGCCGGACGGCGAGCTGGCCGATCTCGAACAGCCGCAGGCCGAGCCGCACCGCCGTGCCCTCGCGTTCGAGCAGTCCGGTGTCGACGAGGTGCCCGGTCAGCCGGTGCACGGTCGTCTTCGCCAGCCCGGTCCGCCGCGCCAGCTCGGAGACGCCGAGCGCGTCGTCGCCGGGCCGGAAGGCGCCGAGCAGTGCGGCGAACCGATCGGCGACGAGGCCGTCCTTCGTGCCCTCGCCGTTCCGCCCAGTGGTACGCATGGGTTGAGTATGGACCACCCGGGCGAGGACCGTCACCAGGCATGGGACGGAAGGTGGTGGCCGCGATCGTCGGCCCCGGCAACATCGGCACGGACCTGCTCGCGAAGCTGCGCCGCAGCGAGCGGATCGAGGTCCGGTACATGGTCGGCGTCGATCCGGCGTCGGACGGGCTGGCGAAGGCGGCGAAACTGGGCCTGGAGACGTCCGCGGACGGCGTCGACTGGCTGCTGGCACGCGACGAGCTGCCCGAGCTGGTTTTCGAGGCCACGTCGGCGAAAGCGCATCTCGCGAACGCGCCGCGCTTCGCGGACGCGGGCATCCGGGCGGTGGATCTGACCCCGGCGGCGGTCGGGCCGTTCGTGTGCCCGGCGGTCGCGACCCCGGAGCAGCTCGACGTGCCCAACGTCAACATGATCACCTGCGGGGGACAGGCCACGATCCCGATCGTGCACGCCGTTTCCCGGGTGACCCCGGTGCCGTACGCGGAGATCGTCGCGTCGGTGTCGTCGCGCTCGGCGGGGCCGGGGACCCGGGCGAACATCGACGAGTTCACCGTGACGACCGCGCGCGGCATCGAGGAGGTCGGCGGCGCGGCGAAGGGCAAGGCGATCATCATCATCAACCCGGTCGAACCGCCGATGATCATGCGGGACACGGTGTTCTGCGCGATCGGCCCGGACGCCGACACCGCCGCGATCACCGACTCGATCCAGCGGATGGTCAAGGACGTCCAGCAGTACGTGCCGGGTTACACGCTCAAGGCCGAACCGCAGTTCGACACCCCGCGCCCCGAGTGGAAGGGCCTGGCGAGGGTCGGGGTCTTCCTGGAAGTCGCGGGCAACGGCGACTACCTGCCTCGTTATGCCGGGAATCTGGACATCATGACGGCCGCCGCGGCGCGTGCCGGTGAGCTGCTGGCGCAGGAGGTGGCCGCGTGAAGTGGGACGACGTCGAGCGTGAGGTCCGGCTGGTCGACACGACGCTGCGCGACGGCAGTCACGCGATGGCGCACCAGTTCACCGAACAGCAGGTACGTGACACGGTACGGGCGCTGGACGACGCCGGGGTGTCGCTCATCGAGGTGACCCACGGCGACGGGCTCGGCGGCTCGACGTTCAACTACGGCTTCTCCCTTGTGGACGAACGCGAGTTGATCGCCGCCGCCGTGGACGAGGCGAGCCGGGCGAAGATCGCCGTGCTGCTGCTTCCGGGCCTCGGCACGGTCGAGGACCTGAAGGTGGCGGCGGATCTCGGCGCGGGCGCGGTCCGGATCGCGACCCACTGCACCGAGGCGGACGTCTCCGAGCAGCACTTCGGCGCGGCCCGCGCGCTCGGGCTCGAAACCGTCGGATTCCTGATGCTCTCCCATATGTCCACACCGGACGATCTGGCGAAGCAGGCGCGGATCATGACCGACGCGGGCTGCCAGTGCGTGTACATTGTGGACTCGGCGGGCGCGTTGATCCTCGAAGACGCGTCGGTCCGGGTCGAGGCGCTGGTCGCCGAACTGGGCGAGCAGGCGCAGGTCGGCTACCACGGGCATCAGAACCTCAGCTTCGGCGTGGCCAACTCGGTGCTCGCCTACCGCGCGGGCGCACGGCAGATCGACGGCTCGCTGGCGGCACTCGGCGCGGGCGCGGGCAATTCGCCGACCGAGGTCCTCGCCGCGACGTTCGAACGGCTCGGCATCACCACCGGCGTCGACAAGGACGTGCTGATGGACGCCGCCGAGAACGTCGTGAAGAAGTACCTGACCCGGCTGCCGGTGATGGACCGATCGTCGATCGTGCAGGGCTTCGCCGGGGTGTACTCCAGTTTCCTGCTGCACGCCGAACGCGCCGCCGAGCGCTACGGCGTTCCGGCACACGAAATCCTCTACCGCGTCGGCGCGGAACGGTACGTCGGGGGACAGGAGGACATGATCATCGACATCGCGCTGCGGCTCGTCGCCGAGAAAGCCGAAAAGGGCGAAAAGGCGGCTCAGTGAGCCAGGTCGTCGGCGCCGAGCACCAGCCGCACGCAGTGCGCGACGAGCCGTTCCCTGGACACCTGGAGCGTCCCGTCGAGGTAGGCGATAAAGACGTTGCTCAGCGCGCCGACGAGGCCGATCGACACCAGCCGCCGTTCGGTCTCGTCGCCGCGCGAGAGCTGCTCGCCGACGAGCGCGGCGAAGGCGGGCAGCAGGTGCAGTCCGCGCTGGGTCAGCGCCGGGTCGGTGAGCGGGGCGAGCAACAGGACCCGGCCCTTGCGGGGATCGTCGACGATCAGCTCGACGAACGCCTTCACCGCGTTCTCGGCGCGCTCGGCCGCGCTGGGCGCGTCACGGACGGCGTCGACCAGCACCTGACGGGCTTGCTCGCCGACGTGCTCGTACACGGCGGCGACGAGTTCCTCGCGGTCGGAAAAGCTCTCGTAGAAGTACCGCTCGGTGAGTTTCGCGTGGCGGCACACCGCGCGGACACTGACCGCGATGCTGCCCTCGGTGCCGAGCAGGTCGAGACCCGCTTCGACCAGTTGCCCGCGGCGCACGGCCTTGCGGTCGTCGAGCGTCGTCCCGGCCCAGGTCCGCCCCGGCATGTCCCCACTACTCCTCGGTTGACTACAAGCGTTGTCACATTCTAGCGTGACAACAGGTGTGGTCAGTTGGACGACTCGACGAGGAGCGGACGATGACACGGGAAGAACCGATACCGCTGGGACCGGATTCGCTCACCTGGAAGTACTTCGGGGACTGGCGGGGCCTGCTGATCGGGCTGTGGGCCGGGTCGATGCAGAACATGCATCCGGGGCTCGGCGCCGGCGTCGAGCAGCACTCGCGGTTCTTCGAGGAGCGCTGGCAGCGGCTCTTCCGCTCGCTGTACCCGATCGGCGGCGTCGTGTTCGACGGTCCGAACGCGCACCGGACCGCGCTCGAAGTGCGGGGTTACCACGACCGCATCAAGGGTGTGGACGCGAAGGGCCGTCGCTACCACGCGCTCGACCCGGAGACGTTCTACTGGGCACACGCGACGTTCTTCATGAGCACGATCCACATCGCGGACCACTTCATGGGCGGTATCGGCGAGGCCGAGAAGCGGCGGTTGTTCGACGAACACGTCCAGTGGTACCGGATGTACGACATGAGCATGCGCCCGGTCCCGGAGAGCTGGGAGGACTTCCAGCTGTACTGGAAGCACATGTGCGCCGAGGTGCTGGAGGACAACAAGGCCACCCGCGACGTCCTGGAAATCGGCGAGCTCCCGAAACCGCCGTTTCTGCCGTGGCTGCCGGACTTCGTGTGGCGTCGCGTGCGAGTCGTCGTCGCGCGCGACTTCGTCCGGCTGACCGTCGGCATGTACGAGCCCGAAGTCCGCGAACTGCTGGGCTTCAGCTGGAGCGCGGCCGACGAACGCTGGTTCCGGCGGTTCGGGCGGGTCGTGAACACGCTGTTCAAGTTCGTCCCGCACGACCGCCGTTACCACCCGCGCGCCCGCGCGGGCTGGCGGCGGGAACGCGGGGAACTGGCGCCGGACACGCCGGTCGTCGAGACTCCACGAAGGAACCTGCCGCCGCTTTCCGAACGTGGGAAACCGGAGCACTATTCACCGAACGTGTGACCTTGGAGGGTGCATGAAGCTGGGCTATCACCTCGGGTACTGGTCGGCCGGGCCGCCGCCGGGCGCGCTCGACGCCGTGAAACGCGCCGAGGAGCTGGGCTTCGACTCGGTGTGGACGGCCGAGGGCTACGGCTCCGACGCGTTCACCCCGCTGGCCTGGTGGGGCGCGTCGACGAGCCGGATCAAGCTCGGCACCAACATCGTCCAGATGTCCGCCCGCACGCCGACGGCGACGGCGATGTCCGCACTGACGCTGGATCACCTTTCCGGCGGCCGGTTCGTCCTCGGGCTCGGCGCGTCCGGCCCGCAGGTGGTCGAGGGCTGGTACGGCCAGCCGTATCCGAAACCGCTGGCGCGCACCCGCGAGTACGTCGACATCGTCCGCAAGGTCGTCGCGCGGCAGGAGCCGGTGACGCATGACGGCGAGTTCTTCCAGCTGCCGCTCAAGGGCGGGACGGGGCTGGGCAAGGCACTGAAGCCGACGGTCCATCCGCTGCGCACCGAGATCCCGATCTACCTCGCCGCCGAGGGGCCGAAGAACGTCGCGCTGGCGGCCGAAATCTGCGACGGCTGGCTCCCGCTCTTCTTCTCGCCCAAGAGCGACGCCTTCTACCGCGGCGCGCTGGAGGAGGGCTTCGCGCGCCCGAACGCGCGGCACACCCTCGACGACTTCGAGGTCGCGGCCTCGGTGCCGGTGCTGGTGCACGACGACGTCGAGGAGGCGGCGAGCTGGATCAAGCCCTCGCTCGCGCTCTACATCGGCGGAATGGGCGCGAAGAGCGTCAATTTCCACCATGACGTGTTCGCCCGCATGGGCTACGCGGACGTCGCGGACAAGGTCCAGGAGCTCTACCTGGCCGGCCGCAAGGACGAAGCGACGGCGGCGATCCCGACGTCGCTGGTCGAGGACACGTCCCTGATCGGCCCCGTGGCGAAGGTCCGCGAGGAACTGGCGCGGTGGGAAGAAACCGTCGTGACCACGCTGCTGTTGCGCGGCGACGCCGACACGCTGGCGAAGGTCGCCGCCGCGCTCACGTGAGCCTGAGCCCGGCTCAGGTGGGATTGTAGCGGGCGAGCACGGTCCGGGTGTAGCCGACGTCCGGGCGCCACTGCTCGAGGTTCCAGCTCGGCTTGTCCGGTTCGGAAATCCGGGCGAAGTCGTAGTGGCACAGGAACTGGTCGCGCATGTTGGTGTGGTTCGCGCTCGGCGCCAGCTTCACGACCTCGTTCCAGGCGTTGAGCCGTTCGCTCGCCGGGGCCTGGCGGCGTCCGTACTCGGTCGGGAAGACCGCGAGGCGCGGCCCCTTCGGGTCTGGGAGCCATTCGGTGTGGTCGACGATCGCCTGACCGGTCGCCGTCCGCAGCGCGGTGGCCGGGCCGACGGGGACGACACCCGCGGTGCGGACGTCGTCGGGCGACGGGACGGAGGGGGCATGGGCATAGAATTTCGCGGAGCGCTGCTCATGCGCCCGACCGGGTGCGGGTGTCCCGCAGGACACAGGGGTGGCGCTCGCGGTGCCTGCGGTCGCGAGAGTGGCGGCGGCGCACAGCAGGGCGGCCACGCACACCCGGGTCGTTCTCGGGGATCTCATCCGATTCCTCCTCGATGCCGGAAGATCCACCCTGGCACAGGCGGACGTGCCGGGTGGCGTACTCGCCGAAATCGGCCCGGTACGGCCCGCGCATCACGACGGTGGCACGATTCCTCCCGACCACTACCCGGTGCGGGCAGAGATCCAGTACTGAATCGTTCGCCGGGAACACCTCGACAGGAGGATCATGGCGACGCTGCCCCGAACGCTGCCCCGCCGGACGAGGTACACCTACTCGCTCGGTTCGTTCGTGACGGGATCCTTCGGCACCGTGCCGGGTCTCCTGCTGCTCCCGTACCTGACCGACACGATGGCCGTGCCGTCGGCCTGGGCGGGCGTGATCGTGTTCGTGCCCAAGGCGTGGGACGTCCTGTTCAACCCGGTCGCCGGGCGGCTCTCGGACGCGAGCCTGGTCAAACGCGGCAGCAGGCGGCTCTTCCTGCTGTACGGCGGGATCGGCGTCGCCGTGCTCTTCGCTGCGCTGTTCGCGCATCCCGGGTTCGGCAGCCCGCTGCCGGACGCGAGTTACGTCGTCGTCGCGTTCTTCCTGTGCGCCACGGCGTACGCGTTCTTCCAGGTGCCGTTCAACGCGCTGCCCGCCGAGATCACCGACTCCGCCGACGAACGCACCCGGCTGACCAGCGTCCGGATCGGCTTCCTCGCGGTGGCGATCCTGGTCTCCGGTGGCGGCGCGCCCGCCATCACCGAGGCGATCAAGGGCGTCGCGGGTTACCGCGTGATGGGCGTCGTGATCGGCGTGATCGTGCTGGCCGCGACGCTCGGGGTCTACTTCGGGCTGAAGGACGCGCCGGTCGGTTCGCTGCGGCCGACCACGGTGAGCTTCCGCGAGCTGGTGACCACGATGCGGGAGTGGCGGCCGTTCCGCTGGCTGCTCGGCGTGTACTTCATCCAGGCGCTCGGCGTCGGCGTCGTGCTCGCGGCGATCAGCTACTACGCCCAGCACATCCTCGGCGATCCCGGCTACCGGACGTTGTTGTTCGTCGGGGTCGTCGCCCCGGCGCTGCTCACCATGCCGCTGTGGCCCCGGCTCGGGAAGCGCTGGGGCAAGCTCGCCGGGTTCCGGATCGCCACGCTGTCCTTCGTGGTCGGATTGGCCGGGATGATTGGCGGCAAGGTCCTGCCGCTCCCGCTGACCTTCGTGTGCGTCGCGCTCGGCGGTGTCGGCTACGCGGGGATTTCGGTGTTCCCGCTGTCGATCCTGGCCGACCTCATCGGTGACGAAGAGGAACGCACCGGCGCCACGCGCGCGGGCATCGCGGCCGGGGTCTGGACGGCGTCGGAGACGCTGGGCCTCGCGCTCGGCCCCGGCGTGTTCGGGATCGTGCTCGCCCTCGGCGGCTATGTGTCCAGTGTGGACGCCGCGGCCGTCCAGCCGGGCAGCGCGATCACCGCGATCCTCATCGGGTCCAGCGTGCTGCCCGCCGTCCTCGTCCTGCTCGGCATCCCGCTGCTGCGCCGCTCCGTCCTGCGCTCCCGCGTCTGAAGTCGTCGAAGGTCCGTGGGGGCCTCCTTGAGGGACCCAGAGTCCCTCAAGGAGGCCCCCACGGACCGTCAATGGACGTGGACGGCGTCCCAGGTGGGGAATGGGTCCTCAGTGGACGGAGCGTCGGCCAGGCAGGACGTGAGCGCGTCCGTGAGCGCCGGGGCCGCCAGATCGACGCCGATGAACACCAGCTCCTGGCGCGGCGTGTCCGCGACACCCTGCGGCTCGAATCGCGCGACGGACCCCGCCTGCGACCACAGCCCGGTCACCCCGGGCCGTGACGACAGCGCGAAGAACCCCTTGGAGCGCAACACGGTCCCGAACTCGCCGGAGTCCAGGCGGCGCGCGACGAGCTCCCACAACCGGGACGGATCGAACGCCTTGTCCGCGCGGAACACGACGCTGGAGATCCCGTACTCCTCGGTCTCCGGGACGTGGTCGCCGTTCAGCTCGGCGACCCAGCCCGGCGCCTCCGCCGCGCGGGCGGCGTCGTACCGCCCGGTGCCGAACACCCGCTCCAGCGGCACCTCGCCGAAGCTCGACGTCAGGACGTCCGCCGCCGGATTGAGCCGCCGCAGCACCGCGACCAGGCGCTCCAGCTCATCGGATGGGACGAGGTCCGCCTTGTTCAGCAGCAGCACGTCGGCGAACTCGACCTGATCCATGAGCAGATCCGACACGGTCCGCTCGTCGTCTTCGTACTGGTCGAGCCGGCGCTCCACCAGGGAGTCGCCGCCCGCCAGTTCACGGCCGAAGTTCACCGCGTCCACGACCGTGACCATCGTGTCCAGCCGTGCCGCGCCGAGCACCGGCCGCCCGTCCTCGCCGGGGAAGGAGAACGTCGCCGCCACCGGCATCGGCTCGGAGATCCCGCTCGACTCGATCAGCAGGTGATCGAACCGGCCGTCGCGGCACAGCCGGTCCACCTCCTCCAGGAGATCCTCCCGCAGCGTGCAGCAGATGCATCCGTTCGTCATCTCGACGAGCCGTTCCTCGGTACGGGAGCGGACGAGCGCGGCGTCGATGTTGACCTCGCTCATGTCGTTGACGATCACCGCGACCCGCACACCCTCGCGGTTGGCGAGGATGTGGTTGAGCAGCGTCGTCTTGCCGGCGCCGAGGAATCCGGAAAGGACGGTGACGGGGACGCTCACCGTTCGAGCCGCTGGAAGTGCTTGATCAGCCGGCGCGGGACGAGCTTCGTCTCGCCGTCGACCTTGATCGGCACCAGATCCGGCACCGCGGCCTTCCACTGCGAACGCCGGGAACGGGTGTTGCTGCGGGACGTCTTCCGCTTCGGGACGGCCATCAGCGGTCACCGCCGGTCTTGCGCCGCCCGTACCGGCGGTGGAACTTCTCGACCTGGCCCGCGGTGTCCATGATCCGGCGGTTGCCGGTCCAGAACGGATGCGACGCCGAGCTGATGTCGACGACCACCAGGGGATAGGTGTTCCCGTCGGACCACTCGATGGTCTTGTCCGAGGTCATGGTGGAGCGGGTCAGGAACGCGTCGCCGGTCGACGAGTCCTTGAACACCACCGGGTGATAGTCGGGGTGGATACCGGATTTCACTGGTTTTCGTCCTTTCGGTCCGACGCGTCGTTCAGCACTGACGCGTCGTGCTTGGCGGGATCGACTTCGGTGTCGTCGCACGGTTCCTCGTGCCAGTCGCCGAACGGATCCGGGTAGTACCGCCAGACGTCCTGTCCGGCGGCGAGTTCCTCGTCGGTGAGCAGCGCGCCGTTCAGCGCCGCCTCGATCTCCTCGGGCGTGGTGTGGTCGGTGACCACGACGATCTCCTGCGCCCGGTCGCCGTGTTCGGGGTCCCAGCGCAACGACGCGAGCGTGCGGCGTTCGGCCGAGACGTCCGTCCACTCCGGACCGTCCGCCGAGGCCAGCCACGAGCCCGCGTGCCCGATCCCGAGCCCGCCGCCCGCCGACTCGATCCAGAACGCGACGTCGGGCTGGCTGGCCACCCACGCCCGGCCGCGGGTGCGGACGACACCGTCGAGCAGGACGTCGATGGCCTCGTGCAGGCGTTCCGGGTGAAACGGGCGCTGCGCGGTGAACGTGACGAGCGCGATCCCGCAGTCGGTGTGCAGCGGCGGCTGGCCGCGCAGCAGCGCCCCGTGCATGTCGGTGACCTCGCCGCGGCGCGCGTCCGACGGGACGGCGTCGAGCACGCTCGCACCGTCCACACGGGACAGTTCGACCCTGGGCACCGAGGGCGCCACCCGGTCGAGGACCGCCGAGGACTTCGCCGCCGTCCACGCGTCGGGGGCCGCGCCCGCGAGCACGAGGACGTCCGCGAATTCGACCTGCGAGAGCGCGACCTGGGCGACCGTGCGCTCGTCCTCCGGGCTCGCGCGCAGGTCGCGCTCGGCGAGCAGCGCGTCGCCGGTCGCGTCGCCGAGCCAGGTCGCGCAGTCGACGACGGTGAGCACGGCGCGCAGGTCGACGTCGTCGAGTACCGGATGGTCGCCGACCAGGACATTGCGGATCGCCCAGCTGACCGGTTCGGGCTCCATCGCCTCGTCGAGGCGCAGGACGATCCGCCGCACCTCGGGGTTCCGCGCGAGGCGGCGCAGCAGCGGCAGGAGGTCCTCGCGCAGGGTGCAGGAGACGCAGCCGTGCGCGAGTTCGAGGGCGGTGAGCTGGTCGCGGTCACCGAGCTGGATCCGGCGGCGGACGATGCCGGCGCCGATCTGCCGCAGGTCGTGGTGCACCACGGCGGTGCCGGGCTCGGCCTCGCGCAGCAGCGCGGCGAGGGTGCTGTTCGGTCCCGGGGCGAGGCCACTGATCAGGAAGAGGGGCACACGCGGGTGATCGGTCACTGAGGCTCCAGAACGGACGGGGTCGTCGGAATGAACGGGTACGACTGTGTAGAGTAAGTGACAACGATTATCACTATCAACTTGGGAGGGCATGTGTCAGCCGTGTGCCAGGTCACCGGCCGCAAGCCGGGCTTCGGGAAGAAGGTGTCGCATTCCCACCGGCGGACGTCGCGCCGATGGGATCCGAACCTGCAGACGCGCCGCTACTTCGTGCCCAGCGAAGGCCGCTGGGTGAAGCTGCGGGTGTCGGTCAAGGGCATGAAGACGATCGACAAGCGCGGCATCGAAGCCGTCGTCGCCGAGCTGCGGGCGAAGGGAGTGAAGCTGTAGATGGCCAAGGCCACCGACATCCGGCCGATCATCAAGCTCCGGTCGACCGCCGGGACCGGCTACACCTACGTGACCAGGAAGAACCGGCGCAACAACCCGGACCGCATGGTGCTGCGCAAGTACGACCCGGTCGCGCGCAAGCACGTCGACTTCAAGGAAGAACGCTGATGGCCAAGAAATCCAAGATCGCGAAGAACGAGCAGCGGAAGGTGATCGCCGCCCGCTACGTCCAGCGACGTCGTGAACTGAAGGCCGTCATCGCCTCTCCGACCGCGTCGCCGGAGGAGAAGGCGAGGGCCGTCTCGGCGCTGCAGGCCATGCCGCGCGACGCGAGCGCCACCCGGATCCGCAACCGCGACGCCGCGGACGGCAGGCCGCGGGGCTACCTGCGCAAGTTCGGGCTCTCCCGGGTCCGGATGCGGCAGATGGCGCACAACGGCGAGTTGCCCGGCGTGTCGAAGTCGAGTTGGTGAGCGCCGTGCCGAAGCCGAACCGTGACCGTCCCGGCCGCCGCAAGGTGAACCCGCTGCACGCCGCCCGGGTCACCGAGGTCGACTGGAAGGACGTCGACCTGCTGCGCAAGTTCATCTCCGACCGCGGCAAGATCCGCGCCCGCCGGGTGACGGGATTGACGCCGCAGCAACAGAAACAGGTCGCCACGGCGATCAAGAACGCCCGCGAGATGGCACTGCTCCCGTATCCCGGCCCCGCCAGGGGCTGAAGGGGACTTTCGGGAGACAGGACGAGCTGAAGGGGACTTTCCTCGCATCCCACGCGACGAAAGTCCCCTTCAGCACCCTGTGGGAAACTGGCGACATGAGCGAGAATCCGGAGGAAATCGACCCTGAACTGCTCCAGCTGTGGGCCAAGGTGTTCGGCTTCGCCCGCGCCGGGCAGACCGCCGAGCTGGCGGCCTATGTGGACGCGGGGATCTCCGCGAATCTCACCAACGACCGCGGCGACACGCTCGTCATGCTCGCCGCCTACCACGGCCACGCCGACACGGTCGCGGCACTGCTCGAGCGCGGCGCGGATCCCAATCGTGCCAACGACCGCGGCCAGACTCCCCTCGCCGGCGCGGTGTTCAAGAACGAGCCGGACGTGGTAAGGGCGCTGCTGGAGGGTGGCGCGGATCCGGCGGCGGGGCAGCCGTCGGCGATCGACACGGCCCGGATGTTCGGGAACGAGGGCCTGCTCGAAAGCCGGGAGTGAGGGAAAGCACGCTCGGCTAGCGCGAACGGGGCAGGTCAATAGACTCTCCGCGCATGGACGACCCGCACTATCTCTCCGGCCTCCAGCTCACCGGCCGCCGCGTCGTGGTGATCGGTGGTGGCACGGTCGCGCAGCGCCGGCTGCCCCGGCTGATCCGCGCCGGCGCCCGCGTCGAGCTGATTTCCCCGCACACCACCCCTTCGGTGAGCGCGATGGCCGACGCCGGCGAGATCGTGTGGCACCAGCGGCGCTACACCGAGGGCGACCTCGCCGGCGCCTGGTACGCGCTGGCGTGCACCAACGATCCGGAAACCAACGCCGCGGTATGCGCGGAAGCCGAGCGCGAGCGGGTGTTCTGCGTACGCGCCGACGACGGTGACCTCGGCAGCGCCGTCACCCCGGCTTCCGGGCGGCACGGCGGGCTGCTGGTCGGTGTGCTGTCCGGTGGCGAGCCCCTGCGCTCGGCGGCGGTGCGCGACAGCATCCTCGACGCGCTACATGCGGGCACGGTCGAGGACGGCCGCGGCCCCCAGCCGGACGACACGCTGCCCGGCGTCGCCCTCGTCGGCGGCGGGCCCGGCGACCCGGACCTCATCACCGTGCGCGGGCGGCGGCTGCTGTCCCGCGCGGACGTCGTGGTCGTCGACCGGCTCGGCCCGCGGGAACTGCTCGACGAACTCGCCCCCGAGGTGGAGATCGTCGACGCCGCGAAGATCCCGTACGGCCGCGCCGCGAGCCAGGACGTGATCAACAGCACCCTGATCGACCGGGCCAAGGCGGGCAAGTTCGTCGTGCGGCTCAAGGGTGGTGACCCGTACGTCTTCGGCCGCGGCTTCGAGGAGGTGCTCGCCTGCGCTGAAGCCGGGGTCCCGGTGACGATGGTCCCCGGGATCACCAGCGCGTTCGCCGTCCCCGCGGTGGCCGACGTGCCGGTGACGCACCGCGGCGTGGCGCACGAGGTCGTGGTGGTGTCGGGGCACGTCGCCCCCGGGCACGACACCTCGCTGGTCGACTGGTCGCTGCTGGCGCGGATGCGCGGCACGATCGTGCTGATGATGGGAGTCGAGCGGCTTCCCTTGTTCGCCAAGGCATTGCTCGAAGGCGGACGGCCCGCCGAGACGCCGGTCGCGATCGTCGAGGACGGCACCATGCGCACCCAGCGGGTCCTGAGGTCCACTTTGGACACAGTGGTGGCGGACGCCGCGGCAGCGGGCGTGCGGCCGCCCGCGGTGATCGTGATCGGTCCGGTCGCCGGGTTGCCCCAGCCGGGTCAGTCCTCGTAGCAGCGCGCGGCGAATTCGCGGATCGCGGTGGTCAGCCGGGTGGGGTCGAAGCGCAGTTCGACCGGGCTGCGCGCCTGGAGGAATTCGGCCCCTGGCATGTCCGCCGCGAGCGTGTCGGCGTCGCCGAACGGGTGAATCGGGTCGCGCTCGTGCCCGATCACCAGCGCGGTGGCGGTGATCCGCCGCCGCACCGACTTCGGCGGCGCGATGCGCCCGAACAGCACGCCGTGCAGCAGCGCGGCCATCGGCTCCGGCCGCTGCGACAACGTGTCGGTGACGACGTCGACCCACTGGTTGCCGTGCGGCACCAGCCCGGCCGCGAGCGCCACGCCGCGCACGGTCACCGGCAGGAACCGCGCGGCCAGCAGCAGTGGGGCGAACGTGACCAGTCCGGCCACGATCGCGTTGTCCAGTACGGGCATTTCGACGAGCAGGCCGCGGACCCGCTCGGGCGCGGCGACGGCCACCTCGAGCGCCACGTTCGCGCCGAGGGACGTCCCGCCGATCACCGCCCGCTCCACGTCGAGATGGTCCAGCAGCGCGACGGTCTGCTCGGCGAACGCCGTCATCGAGTAGCGCCACGACTCGGTCGGCCGGTCGGAATCGCCGTGCCCCAGCAGATCGAGGGTGACCACCCGGAAGCCTTCGCGCGCCAGCCGCCGGGCCAGCGGGGCGTGCATGCGGCGCGTCAGCATGATGCCGTGGGTGAGCACCACGACGCGGTCGCCCGCGCCGAACTCGGTGTACCACAGCCGGTGGCCGTCGTGGTGGAACGAGCCGGACAGCTCGATCGGCCGCGAAGAGCGCCGCGCGGGGGCGGCCTCCGGCGCGGACGCGAGGTCGTCGATCGCGGTCGCGCTCACGGGCCACCGTCCTTCCGCTCGTGGGGGACACGTCTACCCAAGGAAAGCATCCCGGGCCGGAATTGGCACTCTGTCAATCCGGGTTGGCGGGGTCCGGCGGGCATGAGCGAAGATGACCTCATGACCGCTACCGCTGACAGCCTGTCCGACCTCGTCGCGCTGAAGGTCGAGATCGACGGCCACGTCGCCGAGGTGACCCTGCTCGGCCCGTCCAAGGGCAACGCGATGGGCCCGGACTTCTGGCGCGAGCTGCCCCTGGTCTTCCGCGCGCTCGACGCCGACCCACGGGTCAGGGCGATCGTGCTCACCGGGAGCGGGGCGCACTTCTCCTACGGCCTCGACCTGCCCGCGATGATGCCCGGCTGGGCCCCGATGCTGCAGGGCGACGCGCTCGCCGGGCCGCGCACCGCCTTCCTCGACGAGGTCCGGCAGCTGCAGGACGCGGTGAGCTCGATCGCCGAATGCCGCAAACCGGTCGTCGCCGCCGTCTCCGGCTGGTGCATCGGCGGCGGGGTCGACGTCATCGCCGCCGCCGACGTCCGGCTGGCCAGCGCCGACGCGAAGTTCAGCGTGCGCGAGGTCAAGGTCGCGATCGTCGCCGACCTCGGCAGCCTCCAGCGGCTGGCCTCGATCATCGGCGAGGGGCACCTGCGCGAGCTGGCGCTGACCGGCAAGGACATCGACGCGGCGCGCGCGGAGAAGATCGGCCTCGTCAACGACGTCCACCCCGACCAGGACACCCTGCTCGCCGAGGCGCGCAAGCTCGCCGGGGAGATCGCCGTGAACCCGCCGCTGGTCGTCCAGGGCGTCAAGGACGTGCTCAGCACCAACACCGAGCGGCAGGTGGCCGACGGGCTCCGGTACGTCTCGGCGTGGAACGCGGCGTTCCTGCCGAGCAAGGACCTCGCCGAGGCCGTGCAGGCCTTCCTCGCCCGCCGCCCGCCGGAGTTCACCGGCGAGTAGCCGATGTCCATAGTGGACGGTCAGGTCAGCCCGCCGTGGTGGCGCTGACCTGGCGGTCGTCCTCGGTCGAGCAGGTCGTCACCGGCTCGCCGGGCCCGCTGCCGCAGGTCCACTCGCCGAGCGCGAGCGGGCCGGTGCCGGTCGCGGAGCGCGCCGCTTCCGGGGGCAGCTTGGCGAAGTAGTCGGCGAACAGTTTCACCGCCTGCGCGCAGTCGGCCTTCCCGTGCGCGACCACCTTCGCGGTCTTCCCGCCGGAGTCCCGGACGTCGCCACAGGTGACGCCGGCGGGCACCGGTGCGGCTGCGGCGGCCTGCTGGGCCGGGGCGGACGGGGGAGCCGCCGGTGGCGCTCCCGAGCCGCATCCGGCGAGCACTGCGACGGTGGCCAGGAACAGCGTGGGGGGAAGTGCGCGCATGGGCCCTTCTCGTGCGGTTCTTCGGTTATTCGGACGGGACGACGGAGGCGAACACGGTCTGCTCGCCCTTGCTGCAGGTGGTGCCGCCCTGCGCGGCGGGCGCGCCGGACACGCACAGCCAGCCGTCGACGGTCTCGTTCACCGCGTCGTTGGAGCCGGCGCCCTGCCTGCCGGCGATCTTCCGGTGGAACTCGGTGACCAGCTTCGTCGCCTCGGCGCAGGGAATCCCGGCGGTCTTGCCGTCGACGACGTCGAGGGTCAGCCCGCTGGCCGCCGTGACGGTGCCGCAGAAGCCCGCCGCGGGCGCCGCCGCCGGGGTGGCCGTGCCCGGTTTGGCCGCGGGTGGCGGCGGTGGTGCGGTCGTGCCGGTGTCCGGCAGCGGCGGTGGCGCGTGGGTGGCGGCCGACGTGGGCACGCTCGGCGGAGTGCCGGGCGCGGACGGAGCGGGTGGCGGCGCCGGATCGCCCGAGCAGGCGGTGAGCGCGGGAACGGCAAGGCAGGCCGCCAGCAGCGCCCGCCACGCTCGCGGGGAGGTCGGATGAGGCACCGCGCTCCTTTCGTCCGGCGGTCGGGGCTCATTCTGACCCACCGGGGGGCGCCGCGCCGGGATTGACGCTCCGGCAAGTTCGCCGGAGGCCGGCGACGCACGTCCGCGCGGGTTCACCGGCCCCGCGTTTCGACTGTCCATTGTGGACAATTAACATCCCGTTCACGCAGCGACACAAGGGACTGTCATCGCGCATCGATCGGTGGAATTCCCGGTGTGGCGGTTAACATCCACCGCTTCGCTGCCGAAGATCTACCAGAGCGTCCCGGCGCTTTCCGTCCCCGTGTATCCCGTCCCCGAATCGTGAGACCGATGACCAGCGAAGCAGCATCCGGCCCGGCCGGTGCATCAGAAAGCCCTTCCGGCGACCCCCTGCCGACCATTCCCTCGAGCGTCGTGTGGTGCGGCGGACGCCCCTACGTCCTCGAGATCCGGCCCGGCAGGGCCCGCTGGATGGGCACCGACGAACGCGGCAGGCCGGAGGCGCTCAGCAGCGCCGAACTCGAGCGGCGGGGCTGGAGCCCGCGCCGCGCGTGCTGACTCGATTCACCACCCGCCACCACCCTCGATGGGCAGTACGCCGCGCACACATTAGATTCAGCCCGTGAGTACCGCCCCGGATCAGAGCGCGGAGCCGTCGCTGCTGCGACAGGCACTGAACGTCCCGAACCTGCTGTCGCTGCTGCGGCTGGCCGGTGTCCCCGTCTTCCTCTGGCTGCTGCTGGGCCCGAAGGAGGACGGCTGGGCACTCGCGGTGCTCGTGTTCAGCGCGCTCACCGACTGGCTCGACGGCAAGCTGGCCCGCTGGCTCAACCAGATGTCCCGGCTGGGCCAGCTGCTCGACCCGGCGGCCGACCGGCTCTACATCCTCGCCACGCTCATCGCGTTCCTCCTGCGCGAGATCATCCCGTGGTGGGTGGTCGTGCCGCTCGTCCTGCGCGAGGCCGTCCTCGGCGTCTGCGTGCTGCTGCTGCGCCGCCGCGGGTTCGCACCGCCGGAGGTCACCTACATCGGCAAGGGCGCCACGTTCGTGCTGATGTACGCGTTCCCGTTCCTGTTGCTCACCCAGGGCGGTTCGGACATCGCCGCGATCGCTCGGCCGATCGGGTACGCCTTCACCGTCTGGGGTGGTGTCCTCTACGTCTGGTCCGGCGTGCTGTACGTCATCCAGGCCGCGCGCGCCCTGCGCGATGCCCCGGCGGGCTGAGGGGGAGGCCGTTCGGGGGGAGTGGCGGGCGCCGCCGCGGGGCTGGTGGAACACTTGTGCGCGACGAGATCGCCCGTGCTGGACCAGAAAGGGGAGCGGCGTTGTCCACTCCGGAAGAGCTGCGCTACACCGAGGAACACGAGTGGGTCGCCACGCGCGAGGGCGCGCTGGTGCGGGTGGGCATCACCGAGTACGCGCAGGAGCAGCTGGGTGACGTCGTGTTCGTCGACCTGCCCGAGGTGGGCAAGCAGCTCGGCGCCGGGGACGCCTTCGGCGAGGTGGAGTCCACCAAGAGCGTTTCGGAACTGTTCGCGCCGGTCGACGGCGAGGTCGTCGCGGTCAACGAGGCCGTGTCGCAGTCGCCCGAGCTGATCAACAGCGATCCCTACGGCGAGGGCTGGCTGATCGAGATCCGGCTGGACGACCCGGCCGGGCTGGAAGCGCTCCTCGAAGCCGAGGCGTACCAGGCGCTGATCCAGGGCTGAAACCCCTTCCGCGCGAAGGGTTCGCGCAGGCCGCGGCGCCCCACCGCCGGTAGAGGGGAGCCCGGGGCCGGAGAATCGATCAGACACGGTACGTTGAGCGCTACACGTTCTTGAGTACTGGCAACATCATGCGTGAGGAGAGAGCTCAGGTGAGCACGAACGACGGGCCCGGCGTTCCCCCGGAGCAGTCTCCGGAGCGGACCTCTGTCTTCCGGGCCGACTTCCTGGCCGACGTGGAAGGCCAAGAGTCCGCGCCGGCCGCCGAAGCACCGGTACAGGGCGTCGACGCCCTGCCGCCGGGTTCGGCACTGCTGGTCGTGAAGCGGGGCCCCAACGCGGGGTCGCGGTTCCTGCTCGACCGGGACACCACCAGCGCCGGACGGCACCCGGACAGCGACATCTTCCTCGACGACGTCACCGTCTCCCGCAGGCACGCCGAATTCCGGCGTGAGGGCGGCGAGTTCGTCGTCATCGACGTGGGCAGCCTCAACGGCACCTACGTCAACCGCGAACCGGTCGACCAGGCGGTGCTGGCCGGGGGCGACGAGGTGCAGATCGGGAAGTTCCGCCTGGTCTTCCTGACCGGACCGGGGCACGGTGGCCAGGGGGCATAGTGACGGCGGCCGGGCGGCCCGGACGTTCTTCGGCACAGCGCGACGGGTTGAGCATCGGGGCGGTACTGGCGCAGCTGCGCGATGACTTCCCCGACGTCACGATCTCCAAGATCCGGTTCCTCGAGGCGGAAGGCCTGGTCCAGCCGGGCCGGACGCCGTCGGGGTACCGGCAGTTCGCCGCGGCGGACGTGGAGCGCCTGAAGTTCGTGCTGTCCGCCCAGCGGGATCACTACCTTCCGCTGAAGGTCATCAAGGAACAGCTGGACGCGGCCGACCGGGGCGCCGAGCCCGCACCGGGCACGCCCCGGTTGCCGCGCAAGCTGGTCCCGCTCGACGACCCCGCCGATCCCGGCGGGCTGCCCGCACCGGACGACTTCGCGTCCGGCAGGGACGTCCGGCTCACGCAGGAAGAGCTGCTGGAACAGGCCGCCATCGACGAGGCCACCCTCGCCGAACTGCGGCAATACGGTCTGGTGCGGCCCGGCCCCGCCGGGTTCTACGACCCCGACGCGGTCCAGATCGCGCGCACGGTCCGGGCGATGACCGAATTCGGTATCGAGCCGAGACATCTGCGTGCCTTCCGCGCCTCGGCCGACCGCGAGGTCGGCCTGTTGGAACAGATCGTGACCCCGGTGTATCGCCACCGTGACGCCGACGCGAAAGCGAGGGCCGACGAGGTGGTCCGCGAGCTCGCGGCACTCTCGGTGACCCTGCACACGCTGCTCGTGAAAGCGGGAATCCGGGGTGTCACGGGTGGTTGACACCGGGCGAAGCGCGCTCGCGCACTGAGAACCCTTGCGACGCCGGATGTCAATGACTGAATGTTGGCCACCCTATGCCGTACCGTGAGAGCAGGGTTTGCCGCGCGCGAACCGAGAAAGTCCGCCACTAGCGAGCACAGCGCTCGGATCACGGGTAGCGTCGAGGATGTCGGCGCCGACGCCGGGACAGCGTTGCGGCCCGTGCGCACGAGAGGAGGCGAAGCCCGATGAGCGAGATGCGCGTCGTCGGCGTGCGGGTGGAGCTACCCGCGAATCAGCCGATCTTGTTGCTGCGGGAGACCGAAGGCGAACGGTACCTGCCGATCTGGATCGGCTCGGTCGAGGCAACCGCCATCGCCTTGGAGCAACAAGGAGTCCGCCCCGCCCGCCCGCTCACCCACGACCTGCTCAAAGAGGTCATCGGAGCGCTCGGCCGGGAGCTCGAACAGGTCGTCATCACCGACCTCAAGGAAGGGACGTTCTTCGCCGAGCTCGTCTTCGACGGCGATATCAGGGTCTCCGCCCGCCCGAGCGACTCCGTCGCGCTCGCACTGCGGATCGGTGTCCCCATCCACGCCGTCGACGCCGTCCTCGAGGAAGCCGGCCTGATCATCCCGGACGAACAGGAGGACGAGGTCGAGAAGTTCCGCGAGTTCCTCGACTCCGTCTCCCCCGAGGATTTCCGCGGCGCCGACACCTGATCCGCGCCGCCACGCCACCGCGGGCCGCGACCTCCGCCCATCGATGCCGATGAGCGGAAGCGCGGCCCGTCGTCGTGGTGGGGGCGCTTTCCGGATCGTTCACCTCGCGGCCGGAGCGGTGGCCTTCTCGAACAGGTCGGCCACTTCGCGGCCGTAGCGGTCGATGTCGAGCGACGGGTCCGCCTTCAGCTGAGCCGCCACGCCGTCGATGGCCTGGGCGATGGACATCGCCATCACGTCGGGCGCGAAGTCACCGAAAGCGCCTTCCGCCTGTCCCTGCTTCAGCTGCCGGTACACACTCCCCACCCGCAGGTCGTTCAGCACGGGCCCGGCCATGCCCCAGCCGTCCTCGTCCTCCGCGTTCGCGGTCATCTCCGTGAGCACCCGCACACACTCCGGATAGTCACGGAGAAACGCCACCGACGTCTCGATGTGCGCCCGCAGGTTCCCCCGCCGGTCCGCGGCGTCGATCCGGCCTTCGGTCCGCTCCGCGAGGAAGCGGCTCTTCGTCTCGATCACCGTGCTCAGCACCGCCTGCATCAGCCCGGCCTTGCTGGTGAAGTGGTAGGAGATGATCCGGGTGCTGCTCAGCCCGGCGCGTTCCTTGATCCGGGCGAACGTCGTCTTCCGATAGCCGACCTGGGCCATTGTCGCGATGGTCGCGCCGATGATCTGGGCCCGGCGGGCGGCCTCGGTCACGGAGAGGCCGAGCTCCGCCTGCGTGTCAGTGTTTACTTGCATGAGTAAAAAATAACACGCACGAGTAAATCTGTCCAGCCGACCCGCTCGACGTCGGCGTCGTACGGCGAACGGACTAAAGCCTCAAGACGAACTTGAGGTCAGCCGCGCGTCGCGTTGACCGGTACCTTGCATGCGCTTACCGTCGAAGGCGGTAAATCGCCACGGTGTGATTCGACGCCGGTATGTGAACGCGGTCGTGTGAACGCGGGGGCACGAGCGTGGCGATTCATCCCGGCCGGTCCCACTCCTGGGTCCGACCGGCTTGTCGTTCGCCGGCCACCAGGTCGGGCGAGGGGAGGCACGCGTGGTCGAGGCTGGTCCTGAGAAGCAGCCTGTTCAGGTCGCCGGCGGCGAGCAGGGTGAACTGTTCCCCGACGCCTCGCTCCCGGACGAACTGGTCGGCTACCGGGGCCCCGCCGCCTGTCAGATCGCCGGGATCACCTACCGGCAGCTCGACTACTGGGCCAGGACGAAACTGGTCGCGCCGAGCATCCGCACCGCGCATGGTTCGGGATCGCAGCGGCTGTACTCGTTCAAGGACATCCTGGTCCTCAAGGTCGTGAAGCGCTTACTGGACACCGGGGTCTCGCTGCAGAACATCCGCGTCGCGGTCGATCACCTGCGGGTACGCGGGGTGCGTGATCTGGCCAAGGTGACGTTGTTCTCGGACGGCACCACGGTCTACGAGTGCACGTCGCCGGAGGAGATCGTCGATCTGCTCCAGGGCGGTCAGGGTGTGTTCGGCATCGCGGTCAGCGGAGCCATGCAGGAGATCAGCGGCACGATCCACGAGTTCCCGGCCGAGCGCGCCGACGGCGGCGAGGTCGAGTCGATGGTGCCCGACGAGCTGACTCAGCGCCGCAACGCCCGTCGCACCGGGTGACCACCGGCGCTCGAGCGGGTCAGGGTAGGCTCTGTCCCGCGGTCGACGAATCCGCGCGGGAGAGACCGGGTCATCAACAACCTTGAGCCCGGCGCCGAAGGAGCAAGTCCTCCCCGGAACCTCTCAGGCACCCTGGACCGCGCGGACGAGACGCCTCTGGAAAGTGGGTCGCCAGGACACAGCCTGGCGGCTCCGCCGAAGGTGCAAACCCGGCTCAACACACGGGTGAAACTCTCAGGCGCCCTGCGGGTACGGACAGAGTGGGGAGGGGTCCTTCGGGGTTGGGTGAGCTCTGCTCGCGGAATGCGCTCGCCGAACCCCTCCGGAGTGTCTTGTGGGGGGGGGACCCCCCCCCCCCCCCCCCCCGGGCGGGGCCCCCCCCCCCCCCCCCCCCGCCCCGCACCCGGGGGGGTTCGGGGGGGGGGGGTGCCGGGGGGGTGGGGGGCGCTGTGGTGGGGGATGGGCCTCGCCCCCCCCGGCGGGTTGTTTGTGGGGGGGGCCACCCCCCCCACCCCGCCCGGCGGGCTTCGCCCCCGGACCCCCACCGTGGTCCCCTTCTGTTCTAGAGTCGGGTTGGGCAGGCACCGCCCTTCGGAGGAGGCAGGCGTGGAACCGTCTCTCGCCGAGCTGGAGCAGGGAATTCCCTTCGCTGACAGGCACATCGGTCCCGGGCCGGACGAACTGTCCCGCATACTCGATGTCGTCGGCGTCGCTTCGCTCGAGGAGCTGGCCGAGCGCGCGGTCCCCGGTTCGCTGCGGGCCTCGGCCCAGGCCCCGGAACTGCCACCTGCTGCCACGGAAGCCCAGGCGCTGGCGGAACTGCGGGCGCTCGCCGCGCGCAACCGGCCGATGGTCCAGATGATCGGCCTCGGGTACCACGACACGATCACCCCGCCGGTGATCCGCCGGAACCTCTTCGAGAATCCCGCCTGGTACACGGCTTACACGCCGTACCAGCCGGAGATTTCCCAAGGCCGCCTGGAAGCGCTGCTCAACTTCCAGACGATGACCGCGGATCTCACCGGTCTGCCGATCGCGAACGCGTCGATGCTCGACGAGGCGACCGCCGCGGCCGAGGCGATGACCCTGGTCCGTCGCGCCACCCGCTCGAAGTCCGCGCGGTTCGTCGTCGACGAGGACACCCTGCCGCAGACCATCGAGGTGCTGCGTACCCGCGCGGAGCCGCTCGGCATCGAACTGGTCGTCACCGATCTGTCCCAGGGCATCACCGGGCTCGGCCTCGGCGGTGACTTCTTCGGCATTCTGTTGAGCTACCCCGGCGCGTCCGGCGCGGTGCGCGAGCTGGACCCGGTGATCGCCGAGGCGAAGGCGCTCGGCGCCGCCGTCGTGGTGGCCGCCGACCCGCTCGCGCTCACCCTCCTGCGCTCGCCGGGCGAACTCGGCGCGGACGTCGCGATCGGTTCGGCGCAGCGGTTCGGCGTCCCGATGGGCTTCGGCGGGCCGCACGCCGCGTACCTTGCTGTCCGCAAGGGACTCGAACGGCAGGTCCCGGGCAGGCTCGTCGGCGTCTCGGTCGACGCCGACGGCGCGCGGGCGTATCGGCTCGCGCTGCAGACCCGTGAGCAGCACATCCGCCGCGAGAAGGCGACGTCCAACATCTGCACCGCGCAGGTGCTGCTCGCCGTGATGGCCGCGATGTACGCGGTGTACCACGGTCCGGAAGGATTGCGGGCCATCGCGCATCGCGCCCATCGCATGGCCACGGTGTTCGCCGCCGGGCTCGCCGAGGGCGGCATCGAGATGCGCCACGGCGAGTTCTTCGACACGGTGACCGCGGTCGTGCCGGGCCAGGCGGCGGCGATCGTGGCGGCCGCGCGCGACCTCGGGGTGAACCTCCGGCTCGTGGACGCGGACCACGTCGGCGTCGCCTGCGACGAGACCACGACGCGCGAACGGCTTTCGTTGGTGTGGAAGGCTTTCGGGGTCACTGTGTCCGATGTGGACTCGCTGGACGCGGACACCGCCGACGCGCTGCCCGTGCCGCTGCGGCGGACGGGGGAGTACCTGACCCATCCGGTGTTCCACACGCATCGCTCGGAAACCGCGCTGCTGCGGTACCTGCGTTCGCTGGCGGACAAGGACCTGGCGCTGGACCGGAGCATGATCCCGCTCGGCTCCTGCACGATGAAGCTCAACGCCGCCGCGGAGATGGAACCCGTCAGCTGGCCCGAATTCGCCGGGCTGCACCCGTTCGCGCCCGCCGAGGACGCCGCGGGTCTGCTCTCTGTGGTGTCCGATCTGGAGGGTTGGCTGGCGCGGATCACCGGCTATGACAAGGTTTCGCTGCAACCGAACGCCGGAAGCCAGGGCGAGTTCGCCGGCCTGCTGGCGATTCGTGCCTACCATCGTTCCCGTGGCGAGGACGCTCGCGACGTCTGCCTGATCCCGGCCAGTGCCCACGGCACCAACGCCGCCAGCGCGGTGATGGCCGGGATGCGCGTCGTCGTGGTGCGGTGCGACGAGGGCGGCAACATCGACCTCGCGCATCTGAAGTCCACTGTGGACGAACACGCCGCCGACCTCGCGGCGATCATGCTCACCTACCCGTCCACCCACGGCGTCTACGAGGACACCGTCGGCGAGGTCTGCGGTCTGGTGCACGACGCGGGCGGCCAGGTGTACGTCGACGGGGCGAACCTCAACGCGCTCATCGGGCTGGCGCAGTTCGGCCGGTTCGGCGCCGACGTCTCGCATCTCAACCTGCACAAGACCTTCTGCATCCCGCACGGCGGTGGCGGGCCCGGTGTCGGCCCGATCGGCGTCCGGGAGCACCTCGCGTCGTTCCTGCCGAACCATCCGCTGCAGCCCGCCGCCGGTCCGGCCACCGGCGTCGGCCCGATCAGCGCGGCACCGTGGGGCAGCGCGTCGATCCTGCCGATCTCGTGGGCCTACGTGCGGATGATGGGCGACGAAGGCCTGCGCCGCGCCACGCTGACCGCGGTGGCGAACGCGAACTATGTTGCCCGCCGTCTCGGCGAGCACTACCCGGTGCTCTACGCGGGACACGACGGGCTCGTCGCCCACGAGTGCATCCTCGACCTGCGCGGGATCACGAAACGCACCGGTGTCACGGTGGACGACGTCGCGAAGCGGCTGGCCGACTACGGCCTGCACGCGCCGACGATGTCGTTCCCGGTCGCGGGCACGCTGATGGTCGAGCCCACCGAGAGCGAGGACCTCGGCGAACTCGACCGGTTCTGCGCCGCGATGATCGCGATCCGCGGCGAGATCGACCGGGTGGCGGCGGGGGAGTGGCCCCTGGAGGACAGCCCGCTCCGCAACGCCCCGCACACCGCCCGCTGTATCACCGGCGAGTGGACCCGCCCCTACTCGCGCGAACTCGCCGTCTTCCCGGCAGGTCCTTCGCCGGCGAAGGCGTGGCCCCCGGTGCGCCGCATCGACGGCGCCACCGGTGACCGCAACCTCGTCTGCTCCTGCCCACCCCCAGACGCCTTCGCGGACTGACGCGAGTTCGTCAGCCGGGCTGCTTGTCCAGGAAGCCGTGCACCTTCGCGATCCGGCCGTCCGCCAGCTCGACGACGTCGAAGCCGATGACCACCGGCTCCTCGGCGCCGGGTGCGCCGAGGTACCACTGGAACCGGGCGAGGTCGTGGTGCGCGTCGGCCTCGGCGGGCAGGCTGAACACCAGCCCGGCGAACTGCGCCTGCGCCCCGCCGATGAAGCCGTCGATGCCGTCGTGCCCCTCCACAGCGGCCAGCGGGTCGGTGTACCGGGCGTCCTCGGTGAAGACGTCCGCGATCAGCGCGCGCCTGCGGGCCGGGTCGGTCTCGTTCCACACGGCGATGTACTGCTCGACGATGTGCTGGACGTCCGACATGGGATCCCTCTTTTCGTTACCGGACAACGCTTTCGTCGTCCTCGATGACGCAAAGCCTGCCCGGTGCGGGTGCGGCGCGTCGATTACCCGGGAGGTAATGGCGGCGCCGCGGCGGGCCCCGTAGCGTCGGCGTCGTGACTACTCCCGTGAAGGTGGGCGAGCTACTGCGGCAATGGCGGGACCGCCGCCGGATCAGCCAGCTCGACCTGGCGATCTCGGCGGACATTTCGACCCGCCATCTGAGCTTCGTGGAGACCGGCCGGTCCCGTCCCAGCCGCGACATGGTGCTGCGCCTCGGCGAGCATCTCGACGTCCCGCTGCGCGAGCGCAACCAGCTGCTGCTGGCGGCCGGGTACGCGCCGGCGTACGGCGAGAGCGAGCTCGGCGACCCCGAGATGGCGGCGGTCCGCGAGGCGGTCCGGCTGCTGTTGAAGGGGCACGAGCCCTATCCGGCCGCGGTCGTGGACCGCGCCTGGAACCTCGTCGACGCGAACGCGAGCCTCGGGATCTTCACCGAGCAGGTGGCACCCGAACTGCTGGTGCCGCCCGCCAACGTGCTGCGCGCGACGCTGCACCCGGACGGGATGGCGCCGCACGTGCTCAACCTGGGGGAATGGCGGGCCCACCTGCTCAGCCGGTTGCGGGGCCAGGTCACGCAGACCGCCGATCCGGCGCTCGCCGCACTGCTGGAGGAACTGCGCGGCTATCCGTGCGACCAGCCGGTGCCCGAGGTGGAGGTGCCCGGCCCCGGCGACATCTTCGTCCCGCTGCGGTTCTGCCACCGGGGCACCGAGCTGGCTTTCTTCAGCACGGTCGCCACGTTCGGCACGCCACTCGACGTGACCGTCGCGGAACTCGTCATCGAGTCGTTCTTTCCGGCGAATCCCGACACCGCGGCGTATCTGCGCGACTGGGCGGCCGCCGAAGTGCGATGATCGGGTGCGGAACTCCCCGCAGCAGCCGATGACGCAGTGAGGATCACCCCTTCATGGCCCTGTCGCCCCTGCTCGCCCTGACCGACGACGTCCGCATCCCGCAGCTCGGTTTCGGTGTCTGGCGGGTGCCCGCCTCGGACGCCACGAAGGTGGTCCGCACCGCCATCGACGCCGGCTACCGCGCCATCGACACCGCCGCGGCCTACGGCAACGAGTCCGAGGTCGGCGCCGCCATCGCCGGCTGTGGTGTCCCGCGCGAGGAACTGTTCGTCACGACGAAGCTGTGGAACGCCGACCACGGCTACGACGCCGCCCTGCGCGCGTTCGACCGCAGCATGGCCGCGCTCGGGCTGGACCGGCTCGACCTCTACCTCATCCACTGGCCGCTGCCGAAACGCGGCACCGCCGTGGACACCTGGCGGGCACTGGTGAAGCTGCGCGACGACGGCCGGGTCCGCGCGATCGGCGTGTCGAACTTCCAGGTCCCGCATCTGCGCGAGCTGATCGACGCGACCGGTGTCGTGCCCTCGGTCAACCAGATCGAGCTGCATCCCTGGCTCCAGCAGGTCGCGCTGCGGGAGTTCCACGCCGAGCACGGCATCCTCACCGAGGCGTGGAGCCCGCTCGCGAAGGGGCGGCTGCTCGGGGACGAGGCGGTCACCGCGCTCGCCGCGAAGTACGGCAAGAGCCCGGCCCAGATCGTGCTGCGGTGGCATCTGCAGCAGGGCACGGTGGTGATCCCGAAGTCGGCGACCCCGGCGCGGATCCGGGAGAACCTGGACGTGTTCGACTTCGAGCTGGCCGAGGACGACCTGGCCGTGCTGGGGGAGCTGGACAACGGCACCCGGACCGGGCCGGACCCGGACACCTTCGACCTGACCTCGGCGCTGGGCGACGTCAGGCGGCCTTGATCCCCGCCGCCGCGAAGTCGGCCTGCTGCGCGGGCTGCTTGAGGTACTCCCGGAACGTCTGCGCGGCGCGCTGCTGGATGTCGTCGGCGGCCTTGCCGCCCAGGCAGATGAACGGGTAGTCGGCGGAGCGCGCGGTGGCGACGGACTGCGCGGGCGAGCTGATGAGCTCGGGCTTGGCCGTGGTCAGCTCGCTGACCCAGTAGCCGGACTCGGGCAGCCACGCGGCGGGCAGGCCGCCGATCGCGTCGACGTTGGTGCGGCCGGTCAGCGCGTCGAGCACCTGCGCGGACGGCATCGATTCGACGGTGACGTGGATGCAGCGGCCGTGCACGACGGTGGCCGCCTGGTTCCACTTCGCCGCGGCCTGGGTCACCGGCTGCGCGGCGCTGGGGGTGACGAGGACGCGGAGGTCGGAGGTCCCGCCCGCGCAGCTGGCCGCCTCGGCCTCGGCCCTGCTGTTGAGGAGACCGTCGGCCCAGTTCCAGCCGAACACGCCCAGCGCGACGAGCGCGGCCAGTACGACGGCCGCGATCGGCCACTTCGCGATGCGGCGGCGCGGAGCCTTCTTGCCGACGATGCGATGCGAACCGGTGGTCTCACTGCGGCCCGCGGCCCGCTTCGGTGGGTCCAGGGGATGCGGCACCGGCTCCTCGGGCAGGCTGTGACGCCCCATCGTTGTCCTTTCGAAACGCGCGCACACGCGCTGCTACGCAACCAAATCGTTATCACTCTAACAGGTGAGCTGTGAGGCGGGAATAATGTGACTCACAGTTGGTTCGCCCGTACTAAATTCACCTTGACGAAGTGAGTAATTCCTCGCAGTGCGCGATCAGCCGGGTACGCAGCGGGGCCGCCCGGCGGGCGAATTCCGCCTGCGCACGGGCGTATTCGGCCCGTCCTTCGGCGGTCTCGATCCGCACCGGCGCGTACCCGAACCCGGAAAGGTCGTACGGGCTCGCGCGCATGTCCAGTTCCCGGATGTCGGCGGCCAGCAGGAAACAGTCGGCGATCAGTTCCGCGCCGACGAACGGGTCCAGTTTGTAGCCCCATTTGAAGAGATCCATGTTGGCGTGCAGACAGCCGGGCTGTTCGAGTTCGACCTGGGTCTCGCGGGTCGGCGTGAGCTGGTTGCGGGGGCGCGCGGGCCCGGTGAAGAAGCGGAACGCGTCGAAGTGCCCGCACCGGATGTCGAGTGATTCGACGACCGCGTCCGTCCCCGGCGAGCCGAGCCGCAACGGCAGCTGGGCGTGCCGGACCCGGTCGGCGGGCTCGCGGTAGACCATCGCCCACTCGTGCAGCCCGAAACAGCTGAGCCGGGGTGCCCGGGACGCGGTGGCGGTGAGCAGCCGCCGGACGAACTCCGCCGTCCGCGCCTTGGACTCGGTGAAGCCGGACGGGTCGAGGCACACGCCGTCGGCCGTCTCGACGTAGCCCTTGCGGTCGAGGAAGCGCCGCGCCGCGTCCCCGGCGAGCACGACACCGGGGCCCGGCTGCCAGCGTTCGAGATGGGCCGGGCGATAGGAGTAGTAGCTGAACAGGAAGTCCAGCACCGGGTGCTTCTCGCCGCGGGCCCGGCGTTCCTGGTGCGGGACGGTCCAGGCCCGCATGCGCTCGACGTGGTCACGCTCCCGCGCCAGCCAGTCGGCCTCGGGGAGCACGAGCGTCATACGCCCACGTGGGTGCCGTCGCGGACGGTCCCCACGTATTCCTCGACGAGGTCTTCCAGCGCGACGACGCCGACGGCGGCGCCGTTCGCGTCGAGCGCACGGGCGAGGTGGCTGCCTTCCGCGCGCATCGCCGAGAGCGCGACGTCGAGCCGCGCGTCGGCGCGCAGTTCGGTGAGCGGCCGCGTCTTGGCCGGGGGCACCTCGCTCGACGGATCGTCGCCGAGCAGGTCCAGCACGTCCTTGACGTGGAGATACCGCGTGAGCGAGCCGTCGTCGGCGCAGACGGGGAACCGGGAGAACCCGGTCGAGGACACCGCGCGTTCCACGTCCCCGAGGGTAGGAGCACACGGCAGCGTGGTGAGCTGCGCGGTCGGCACCAGGACGTCGGCGACGGTCTTCTGCACCGAGGACAACGTCTGCGAGAGCCGCTGGTGCTCGGACTGCTCCAGCAGGCCCTCCCGCCGCGACTCGCTCAGCAGCTCGGCCAGTTCGTCGGAGGTGTAGGCGGTCTCGAGCTCGTCCTTCGGCTCGACCCGCACCAGCCGCAGCAGGGCGTTGGAGACATGGTTCAGCAGCCAGATGAACGGATTGGCGATCTTGACCCACGCCACGTGCACCGGCACCAGCCACAACGCGAGCCGCTCGGGCTCGGCGATGGCGAGGTTCTTCGGCACCATCTCGCCGATCATCACGTGCAGCACGGTGATGAAGGCGAGCGCGATCGCGAACGAGATCGGGTGCAGCAGCGCCATCGGCAGCCCGATGAGGTCGAAGAAGCCGGACAGCCGGTGCGCGACGGCGGGTTCCCCGAGCCGCCCGAGCAGCAGCGAGCAGATCGTGATCCCCAGCTGCGCGCCCGCGAGCATCTGCGAGACGTTGCGGCTCGCGTTGATCACGGTCTGCGCGCGCGTCTTGCCCTGTTCGAGCAGGGCTTCCAGCCGGTCACGCCGCGACGAGATGAGGGTGAACTCGGCGCCGACGAAGAAAGCGTTGGCCAGCAACAGAACCACGACGAGAGCGATGTTCAGCCAGTCGTTCATCGGGCCATCGCCTCCTGCTCGGTCCCTGTCCCGGTGGGGGCGGTGTTTTCGACGGGACGCACCTCGACCTCGGCGATGCGGTGGCGGTCCATGGTGGTGACGGTGAGCCGCCAGCCGTCGACCTCGACGGTGTCGCCGGGCGACGGGATCCGGCCCAGCCGCTCGAGGATCAGGCCGGCGATCGTCTCGTAGTCGCCATCGGGCATGTGGAACCCGGTGACGTCGGTGACCTCGTCCGCGCGCAGCTGCCCGGACACCATCCAGCTGTCGGCGTCCAGCTGCTGCGCGGCGGGTGCCTCCCGCTCGTCGTGTTCGTCGCGGACGTCGCCGATGATCTCCTCGACGACGTCCTCCAGCGTGACCAGCCCGGCGGTGCCGCCGTACTCGTCGACGACGATCGCGAGCTGGAAACGGGAGTCGCGGAGCTTCGTCAGGAGCGCGTCCCCGGACAGGGATTCCGGCACCGTCGGCACGTCCTGCATCACGTCGCCGATCCGCACCTCGCCGCGTCCGGCGGCGGGCACGGTGAACGCCTGCTTGACGTGGACCGCGCCCTGCACGTCGTCGAGATCCTCGGTGTAGACCGGGAAACGCGAGAATCCGGTACGCCGCGAGATCTCGATGAGGTCGCTGATCGTGTCGTCGACGGTCAGCGATTCCGCCTGCACGCGCGGGGTCATCAGCTCCTCGGCGGTTCGCTCGCCGAAGCGGAGCGACTTGCCGAGCAGTTCCGCGGTCGCCGTGTCGAGCGTGCCGCTTTCGGCGCTGGAGCGCACGATCGAGCCGAGCTCCTGCGGCGAGCGCGCGGACCGCAGCTCTTCCTGCGGCTCGACGCCGAACTTGCGCACGACGAAGTTGGCGCTGTTGTTGAGCAGCGTGATGAGCCAGCGGAACAGCGACGAGAACCGCGAGTGGTAGCCGGCGACCGCGCGGGCGGTCTGCAGCGGCCGCGCGATCGCGAGGTTCTTCGGGACCATTTCGCCGAGGATCATCGACAGCGAGGTCGCGAGGACCAGCGAGACGGCGAGCGAGACGCCGCCCGCCACGCCGGAGGACAGGCCGAAGGCGCGGAACAGCGGCTCCAGCAGCTGGCCGATGAGCGGTTCGGCGAGATATCCGGTGACCAGGGTGGTCAGGGTGATCGCGACCTGGGCACCGGAGAGCTGGAAGGACAGCGAGCGGTGCGCCTTCTGCACGATGTGCGAGCGCTTGTCGCCGACCTGGCGGACGTTCGCCTCGACCGTGCTGCGTTCGAGCGCGGTCAGCGAGAACTCCGCGGCCACGGCGAGACCGGTGCCGATGGTCAGCAGGACGAAGAGGATGACGCCGAGGACGGCGAGCAGGATCTGGATCATTCCGCACCAGCCGGAACGGCGGGGGAAAGCGCTATGGAACAGCCGGGCCGGTCACCCGGCTCGGTACTGTCACCGGGTGACTGTGCGTCGCGCACCTTGAGTGGTCACTCCTAGCCATGAATGAGGGTTGTACTGCGGCGATGCCCCCATCTTAACGTGTCCTTGGCGCCGATCGGGTGCTTGTGCCGCGTGGCGGCGGTCTCCGCTCAGCGCGGATCGCGGCCGAGCAGCGCGATGAGCCGGGTCGGCGCGCCCGCGGCGCGGCCGACCGGGACCGGCGGGTCGAAGATCCCGATGCCCTGCCAGGTGTCGACCATCGGGCGCAGGATGTCGAGCAGCCGCTCCGCGAGCGGCGCCGGGACCGGGTTCGGCAGGCCGAGCGCGGTGGCCAGGTCCCAGCCGTGCACGGCGAGGTCGATGGTCATCTGCCAGCCGTACTCCTCGGCCGGGATCAGCCCGCTGGAGACGTGCACCGTGCGGCGCAGTGTCCCCGGCCGCGTCCACGCCTCGCGAGCGGCGGCCGAGGAGGACTCCCACGCGCCGACCGGATCGTCCCCGAGCACGTCACCGTCGAACCGGTCGCCGACCTCGTCGAGCGTCGCGCCGTCGAGCAGGTGAGGTGCCCAGAGCTGCTCGTTCACCAAGTGGTTGACCAGATCGCGCACCGACCACTCGGTGCACGGGGTCGGCCTGTCCCAGTCCTGCTCGCCGACGGCGTGGACGGCGTCGTCGAACACCCGCCGGGCCTGCTCGTGCGCGTCGAGGAGATCCACGGCCCCATTTGACCACGTTCGCGGGGAGGAACGCCGGGTGGGTGAGGTCAGGAGGAGTGGTCCGCGATCCCGGTCCGGTGCCGCCGCACGGTCTCCTCGACCAGGTCGAGCACGGGGCCGAGGTCGTCGCCGGGCAGGCCCATCGCCAGGTGGGAGACCAGCCCCTCCAGCACCAGTTCGAGGAAGGCGGTCAGCACCTGGACGTCCACGTCGTCCCGCAGATTGCCGGCGTCGCGCTGCCGCTGGAGCCGCTGCCGGGTCGCGGTGGTCAGCTGCTCGGAGCGCTCGGCCCAGCGGGCCCGGAACTCCGGGTCGGTCCGCAGCCGCCGCGAAACCTCCAGCCGGGTGCCGAGCCAGTCGGCCGGATGTTCGGTGTCCCCGGCCAGCAGATCGCGCATGACCTGCACGAGGCCCTGCTCGGCGACCACGTCGGCCATGCGCACGGCGTCGTCCTCGGCCAGCGCGAGGAAGAGCGATTCCTTGTCGCGGAAGTGATGGAAGATGGCGCCGCGGGAGAGCCCGGTGGCTTCCTCCAGGCGCCGGACCGTGGCACCTTCGTACCCGTACCGTGCGAAGCACACACGGGAACCGTCGAGGATCTGGCGCCGTCTTGCGTCGAGGTGATCCTGGCTTACCCGTGGCATCCTGAAATCCTGACACTCGGGACGGGGATATCGCAATCCGTACGTACGTCTTGTGACACCTGTCCTGTCATTCGGACGCGTTCGGGGGAACCCGCGCGACCTCGCCCACGTCGGAGTGTTCGTCCGGTGTCTTGCTGACACGATGTCGGCCGTTTGGCTAGTCTTTGCCTATCGTGTTTGCCCATTGTGGCCGGACAGCACGGTGCGTGACGTGGTGAGGAAGGTGGGGGCGTTGATCATCGGTGAGGCCGGGCGGGCCGCCCAGGCCGTCTGGGGCATCGAGCCGGGGCAGAACGGCAAGGTGTACGGCGGTGGCGGTTCCGGCAAGGGCGGCAGGTTCGAGATGGACCCCGCCGAGCTCAAGGCCGTCATCGGTCTCTGGGAGGACCAGCTCAAGAAGATCACCGAAGACGGCCAGAAGATCAAGACCATCATCCGCAGCATGCGACCACCCGCCGAGGACACCGCGAGTGGGAGCTATGTGTCCACGGGAAATGATTCCCTGTCCGCCTTGCAAGCCCAGAACGACTCGATGAAGAAGTACGTTCAGCTGTATCTCGAGAAGCTCAGGGAAGCACAGGGCAAGACCGTCAAGACCGACCAGGCACTGGGCGGCCCGTTCACCCAGGCGACGTGATCGTGCGGAACACAGTGACCCGGTCGGTACTGGGGGCGGCCGCGGTGTCGATCTGTCTGGGGGCGTCGGCCTGCTCGACGCAGACTCCAGGTACGGCGACACCCGCTCCCGGCGGCAGTGGGAAGCCCTCGTCTTCACGCGCGGCGGACCCGAACGTGCCGAAGGTGTCCCAACCCCTCAGTGTGGCGAAGTACGAGAGTGATCCATGCCAGACCATCCCGCAGTCCGTGTTGACTGCGTTGCGGTACACGGATCCCGGCAAGGTACAGCCGCGTGACAACTCGCCAGCGGGAGAAGTGGGACCGAGTTGCGGGTGGGTGATCGGCGCGGAGGGCTTGGGGCTGCAGGTCATCCTGGAAACCGGTAACCGGGACAAGGGCATCGGCGGGATCGCGGGTCAATACACCGGTAAACGCATGGGGCAGCTGGGATTCGTCATCCCGGCTCCTGATGTCGACGGTTACCCGGCGGTGTACGCCGATCTGAAGGATCGCCGGGCCGAGGGGAACTGCAGTCTCGTGGTCGGGATCGCCGACGATCTCGTGTTTTCGGTCGGCGCAGAGGGCTACAAGGGCGAGCAGGATTCGTGCAGGGTCGCACAGCAGGCCGCTTCGGCGGTCATCAAGACACTCAAGGGGGCCTGACGTGGACGGCAAGGCGATCTACGAGAACTTCACGAAGGGCAACACGGTCGGGCTGAGAGACGCCGCGCGGGGCGTCGCCGAGCTTCAGGCGGCGTACAAGGAGCGCGCGGAGAGCATCAAGGCGTTGCAGGGCCGGATGCGGAAGGCGTGGACCGGTGACGCCGCGGACGCCGCGAACGCGGGGGCGGGACCGCTCGAACAGGCCTTCTTCGACACCGCCGGCCCCCTGGACACGACGACCGCGTCGGTGGAGGCCCAGGCGAGCAGTTTCGACGCGTCCGGGCACGCGGTGGTGGAGGTCCCGCCGAAGCCGGACAAGCCGAATCCCTGGACCACCGGCCTGAAGGCGGCGATCCCGATCGCGGGACCGTCGATGGCGATGAACGACGTCACCTCGTACCAGAAGAGCATGCAGAAGTACAACGCTGCCAACGAGAACAACGTCCGCGTCATGGACCAGTACAGCAACGTCACGTCGAGCACGAAGTCCGCGCTCCCGACCGACTACGGCCTTCTGCAGTCCGACGGCGCCGCGATCTCGGTGAAGGAGCCGACGCCGCCCGGCCACGTCCAGCCGTTGCCCGGCAAGACGTCGCGGACAACGAAGCGCGGCGGGAACGAGCAGACGACGTCGAGCAGTCACGTGCCGGGGCAGACCTCGGGGGACCAGATCGGGGGTAAGCCGACCACACCGTCCGGCACGGACCGGCCCGGGGACACCGGTGGCACGGGCGGCACCGGGGGAACGGGCGGCACCGGTCGTCCCGGCGGCAGGGACGAGACGACGACGCCGACGGGATCCCGGCCGGGCCGGACCGGGGTCCTGCCGCCGACCGGCGTCACCGGACGGAAGCCCGTGGGTGACAGCGAGCGGTCCGAATCGACGCTGACGGGGCTGCTCACCACGCAGGGCCCGAACACCACCGGGTTCGGCAGCGGTGTCGAGGAGCCCGGCACGGGAGGCGGCCGCGGTAGCGGCAACGCGGGGAGCCGTCTGCTCGGCGGTGACGGCCGCGGCGGCGTCGGCGAGAACGCGCGCGGGCTCGGTGGGGGACGGGGCTCGGGTGTCGGCGGCATTGGCAACGCGGCGGCTTCGGAGGCCGCCGCGGCGAGGGCGGCCGGTGGCCGGGGCAGCGGCCCGATGGGTCCGATGGGGCCGCACGGCCGCGGCGAGCGCGAGGAGGACGAGGAGCACCAGCGCCCCGATTTCCTGATCGAGCCGGATCCGGACTCGCTGTTCGGGACCGACCAGAAGACGAGTCCGCCGGTCATCGGCGAGTAGGAGGCAGTGGTGGCGACGGGCCGGGTGGACGTGCCGGTCGAGGCGCTCGCGGCGCTGGCCGAACGCGAGCAGATCGGCCGGTTGCACCTGACGTTGCGGCCGGACCCGATCTGGCTCTCCGACGAAGCGCGGGCGGAGGCCGACAAGCGCATCGACGCCGCGCTGGCCGAGGCGGGGCTGGTCGACACGCACGGCCGCACGCTCGTCGACTTCCTCGACTGGCTGCCGCTGCTGGTGAAGCCCGCCCGGGAGTTCTACGGCTGGATCGGCACCGGCGAGCGGACCTACGGCGTGCTGGCGGCGACGCGGGGACTGCAGGCCGTGCTCGCGGTGTCCGACGGCGAATGGGTCGGCGTGCAGGAGATCGACCGGCGCAGGCTGGCCGAGTCCCTCGTGGAGCAGCTCCCGCCACTCGGCCCCGGTGGCGGGAATCCGCGCTCCGTAAGGGTTTTCGACCTGCACGAGGCCGCCCGGCGAGGGGAGGACGCGTATCCGCTCGAGCCCGCGATCGCCGACGTCGTGAAGCTGGTGCAACGGCCTGTCGCGGGCAGCGGTGAGCTGTATGCGGGGCAACGGGACGAGGTCGGGCGGTACACCTGCCTCGACCAGCCCCTGCACTACGCGGACACCGACTGGGGCCGCTACCTCAGCTACACCACGGGCGAGGGCGACGACGCCGTGATCCACATCGGACCCGCCGGGCCCCGCGAGCTCGCCGAAACACTCCGGGAACTCGCCGGGACGCTGCCGGGCTGACCCCAGTGAGGTTCTCTCACTGAGAGGGTGTGCCAGGGCGGGCGCCGCGAGGACGTGGGGGGGCGGGGCCGGGGGGCGGCCGGAGCGGACAAGAAACAACAGCGAGA
>NZ_JBHYIQ010000008.1:118703-125757 GCF_042739895.1 Amycolatopsis sp. NPDC059021 | reverse complement strand
CGAACGCTCCGTTCGGGACGTTCATCGTCTGCAACGGAGCGTTCGCGACACCGGGTGATGCTGTCGGAGTGGGCGGGGAGGTCCGGGGGACGCCCTAGGTGCATCCAGCGCACCCAGGGACGCCCCCGTCGCACCCAACGCACCCAGGGGCGCCCTTGGTGCACCCAAGCCCGGCGGACCGAAGGTGTCCTTCAGTACATCCGGCCCCTGAGCCCCAGAACCCTTAGTGAGAAAACCCCAGTATGGAAAACCGGCGGCGCGGTGACCGCCCGCTTGCCAGGATGAGCGACGTGGACATCCGGGAATGCCGCGCCGGCGACGTGCCCCTGCTCGAAATCCACCTTCCGTCGCCCGGCGCGAACCGCTATCACGAGGCTCGATACCGGCGGCAGGAGGAAAACGCGAGTACGTTCCTCGTCGCCTGGGACGGCGACCGGCCGGTGGGCGTCGGTGAAATCCGGTGGAACGGCTGCGCCGCGCCCGAGGTCCGGGCGAGTTGTCCCGGTTGCCCGGAGATCAACGGTCTCGGCGTCGCGGAGGACCGGCGTTCGCGGGGGATCGGGACCGCGTTGCTGGCGGCTGCCGAGACCTGTGCGCGGGACCGCGGCTATGGCCACATCGGACTCGGCATCGACGACGACAACCCGCGCGCGGCCGCGCTCTATCTCCGGCTCGGTTACCGCGAGACCGGCTGCCGGTATCTCGACCGGTACTCCTACGTGGACGCCGATGGGGCCCGGCACGACATCGCCGATCCCGCCCGGTTCCTGGTCAAGGACCTCGGATGACAAGCTGCTCGTGCCGGGGCGACCGGCACGAGCAGCGAGGCATCATGCGACGGCGGTCCCCTCGAGTTCGACGAGCTGGCCGGGGATCGCCAGCCTTGTCACCCCGAGCATCGTGGTGGCCGGTGCCACCCTGGCGGCGCCGAGCCGCGCCGCCAGCACGCCGTAGTGCCGGAAGAGCAGATCGACGTCGGTGGTGTAGACGTTGAGCCGGACGAGGTTCGCCAGCGACATGCCGGCCTCGCCGAGCACGGCCTCGAGGTTGTCGAGGCTCAGCGCCACTTGAGCTGCCATGTCACCGTCGTGCTGGGGCTTGCCGTCGGCGCTCATCGCGGTCTGCCCGGAGCAGTACAGGGTCCGGGTGTCCCCGGAGACGAGCTCACCCTGGTTGAATCCCATCTCCACCGACCAGGTCACCGGGTTGACCGCGGTTCGTTCCAATGCCACTTCCGCTCCATTCGATTCATCGGGCACACGTACGCCCGTCCGCCGGGCAGCCGCCCAGCGCCGGCGCCGTGCAAAGAGCCTCCCAACGAATCACGACATCCTGTGTCGTGTATTCCGCTAGGGTTTTCCCATGCGCGCCGACCGGTTGGTGTCGCTGGTGTTGCTGCTGCGCCAGCGCGGCAGGCTGTCCGCGACCACGCTCGCCCGCGAGCTGGAGGTGTCCACCCGCACCGTGCTGCGCGACATCGAGGCGCTGTCCGCGGCAGGCGTCCCGGTCTATGCCGAACGCGGCAGACACGGCGGTTTCGCTCTGCTGCCCGGTTTCCAGACGGAACTCACCGGGCTGAACCACGACGAGGCGCTCGCCCTGCTGGTCGCCGGATCACGGCGCGGCGCGCAGGTGTTCGGCCTCGGCTCGGCGCTCGCCTCGGCCATGCTGAAGGTGATCGACGCGCTCCCCGAAAGCCATCGGGACACCGCTGCCGGTGTCGCCGAGCGATTGCTCATCGACCCGGAGACCGACCTGCTCTCGCGCCGCGTGGCCGCCGAGGAGGTGCCCGACACCATCGTGACCGAGATCCGGCGCGCGGTGTTCGCCGGGCACAAGGTGCGCATCCGCTACGCGGCGGTGGATCAGGCTCCGAAGTGGCGCACGGTGGACCCGATCGGCCTGGTCACCGTCCGCGATCAGGGCTATCTGCTGGCCACGAGGTCCGGCGAGGATCGCACCTACCGGCTTTCCCGGGTCTCGGCCGCCGAGGAACTCGCCGAACCCGCACAGCGACCGGACCGGGTCGATCTGGACCGGGCCTGGCAGGAACGCAGCACGCGGTTCCGGACCGGCGGAGACCAGGTGGCGGTGCTGCTGCGGGTGAAACCGGCGCGCCGGGAGGACCTGATGGGCACCGCGCTGGCTCTCCTCGCCGAAGAGGCCGGCGCGGACGGCTGGTTGCGGCTGGAGGTCACCTTCCAGGATTCACGACACGCCGAATGGGCGCTGTGGCAGCTCGGCACGGACGCGGAAGCCTTGGCACCGCAGTGGTTGCGAGTCTCCCTGCGCGACCGCGCCGCCGCCGTGGCCGGCCGCTACGGAGTGTCCCCCTGAAAACCAGCTGCTGTGCGAAGGCGTCCGCACTATCATAACAGCGCTGTTGTATCTCATGGGAGGACGAAGCGGATGGCTGGGCTGTACCCCGGGATCGAGCCCTACGAGCACGGGATGCTCGACGTCGGCGACGGCCATTCGCTCCATTGGGAGGTCTGCGGGAATCCGGCGGGCAAGCCGGCGGTGGTGCTGCACGGCGGGCCGGGAACGGGGTGTTTCCCCGGTCTCCGGCGGTACTTCGACCCGGCGCGGTACCGCGTGGTGTTGTTCGACCAGCGTGGCTGCGGGCGCAGCACGCCGCACGCGAGCGCGCCGGACGCCGATCTGTCCACGAACACGACCGGGCATCTCCTGCGGGACATGGAACTGCTGCGGACCCACCTCGGCATCGAACGCTGGCTGGTCTTCGGCGGGTCGTGGGGGTGCAACCTCGGGCTCGTCTACGCCGAGCGCCATCCGGATCGCGTGAGCGAGCTGGTCCTCATGGGACTGGCGACCGGGCGGCAGTGCGAGGTGGATCTGCTGACCCGCGGTCTGGGTGCGATGTTCCCCGCGGCCTTCGCCGAGTTCTGCGCCGGCGTACCCGAGGACGAGCGCGACGGGGACCTTTCCGCCGCGTACCACCGGCTCCTGATGGATCCGGATCCGGCGGTGCACCACGAAGCCGCGCGCCGGTGGTGTGCGTGGGAAGACGCCATTCTGCCGGATTTGCCGCCCGATGACCGATTCTCCGATCCCGTGTACCGATTGGCGTTCGCGCGGCTGGTGACGCACTACTTCAGCAACGGTTCCTGGATCGAGGACGGAGTGGTGCTTCGCGAAGCCGGAAAGCTCGCCGCGATTCCCGGTGTACTCGTCGCCGGGGTGCTGGACCTGGGGAACCTCGCCGGGACACCGTGGGAACTGAACCGCGCCTGGCCGGGAAGTGAACTCGTGATGGTGGGCGGTTCGGGGCACACCGTGTCGACGGAGGGTATGCGCGAAGCGCTCGTCGGTGCGACCGATCGGTTCGCGGGGTAGCTGAGAACGACGCTGTTTTTGTCGGACCCCGCGTGTAGCGTCCGAAGTCAAGGAGTCCCAAGGAGCGGGCTCCCCGACTTGGACGGCGGATATGACAGCGCGTTCGAATACGGTGCACGATCTTCCGGAGAAATCCGGTAGTGCGTCGAACCTGACCGCGAAGGTCCTTTCCGATCGAGCGGCGGGCGAGGCGTATGTGGCCTCCGTGTGCTTCAAGCACGGGCCACCGAAGCTCGTGGGCGTGGAACTGGAGTACACCGTGCACCACCGCGGTGACCCCGCCCGCCCGCTCGATCCCGATGTACTGGCCACGGCGCTCGGCCCGCACACCCCGCGGACACTGCGCCCCGACAGCCCCGCCTCTCCGCTCCCGGGTGGCTCGCCACTGAGTCTCGAACCCGGGTGCCAGGTAGAGATTTCTTCTCCTCCACTGGCCGGACTGCGTGAACTCGACGCGGTCGTCTCGGCCGATCTTCGCCATCTGCGTTCCCTGCTCGCCCGGCAGAATCTCGAACTGGGCGAGTCGGGCATCGACGCACACCGTCCGCCCCGGCGCGTTCTCAGTACTCCGCGGTATGCGGCGATGGAACGCCGGTTCGCCCCGCTGGGCACGGGCGGGATCACCATGATGTGCAGCACCGCCGGGCTGCAGATCTGCGTCGACACCGGGGAATCCGCCGGGTTCGCCGCCCGGTGGGCCGCCGCGCACGCGATGGGCCCGCCGTTGCTGGCGGCGTTCGCCAACTCCCGGGTGCACGCCGGGCGGGACACCGGGCACGCCTCGGCACGCTGGCTCGCCGTGCTGGAGACCGAGCCGGTGCGCACCCGGTCGGCCACGGCCGACCCGGATCCCGCGGCGGCCTGGGCGGAACGCATGATGGACACGCCGTTGATGGTGCTGCCCCGGGAAAACCGGCCATGGGACGCCCCGGAGGGGCTGACCTTCGGCGACTGGATCGAGGGCGCCGGTGCGGCCGCGGTCCTGCGCAGGCCGACCGTGGCGGATCTGGACTACCACCTCACCACGATGTTCACGCCGGTGCGCCCGCAGGGCTATCTGGAGCTGCGTTATCTCGACGCGCAGCCACCGGACGGCTGGCTGCACCCGGTCGCCCTCGTCACCGCCCTGCTCTCCCGGCCGTCCACAGTGGACAAGGTGCGGGAGCTCTGCGCGCCGGTCGAGGGGCGCTGGGCGGAGGCGGCGCGGGCCGGGCTGGCCGACGCGGACATCGCGGCGGCCGCGCGGGCGGTGGTGGAACTCGGGTGCGCCGAACTCGGCGTCACCGGGCTGCACCCGGACACCATCACGGAGATCGGCGAAAACGTGCTCGCGCGCGTGGACGGAGCGAGGAGGCAGAGGTCATGAGCGAAGCTTGCGAGCGAATCATGGATGTCATGCGCCAAAAGGGATTCAACACTGTCTCGCGGAGCGAGGCGATCGCATGAGCACATCGATTCCCGAGTACAACCCGCTGCGGGAGCTGAGCCCGCAGGATCTGCGCGCGCACGCGGCGGAAGCGCTGACGAGGGCGCGGGCGCGCAGCGTCGCGCTCACCGACGCGGTCGACGACGAGGATCTGGTCCGCCAGCACTCGAAGCTGATGTCGCCGCTGGTCTGGGACCTCGCGCACATCGGCAGCCAGGAGGAGCTGTGGCTGGTCCGCGACGTCGGTGGCCGGGAGGCGCTGCGCCCGGACATCGACGACATCTACGACGCCTTCCAGCACGCCAGGGCCGACCGGCCGGAACTGCCGCTGCTGGGCCCCGCCGAAGCGCGGCGGTACGTCCGCGAGGTCAGGGACAAGGCGTTCGACGTGCTGGAGAACGTGCCGCTGGAAGGCAGCCGGCTCACCGACAGCGCCTTCGCCTTCGGCATGATCACCCAGCACGAACAGCAGCACGACGAAACCATGCTGGCGACCCACCAGCTGCGCAAGGGGGATCCGGTGCTCAGCGCCCCGGAACCCCCGCGGGCACCCGCCGGCAGGCGCCCCGCCGAGGTCCTGGTCCCCGGTGGCCCGTTCACCATGGGCACCACGGCCGAACCGTGGGCGCTGGACAACGAACGCCCGGCGCACGAGGTCGTGGTGGACGCGTTCGTCCTCGACACCGCGCCGGTCACCTGTGGCGCGTACACGGAGTTCCTGGAGTCCGGCGGCTACGACGACGAGCGCTGGTGGAGCCCGGCGGGGTGGAAGTACCGGACGGAGCACGACATCACCGCGCCGAGGTTCTGGAAGCGGGCGCGGGACGGCTGGTGGCGGACCCGGTTCGGCGTCCACGAGAAGGTGCCCGCCACCGAGCCGGTCGTGCACGTTTCCTTCTACGAAGCCGAAGCGTACGCCGCGTGGGCGGGTAAACGGCTGCCCACGGAGGCCGAGTGGGAGAAGGCGGCCCGGTTCGATCCGGTGTCCGGGCGTTCCCGCCGGTACCCGTGGGGCGACGAGGATCCGACCGCCGAACACGCCAACCTCGGGCAGCGGCACCTGCGCCCAGCGGAGGCAGGCGCGTACCCGGCCGGTGCCTCGCCACTGGGCGTGCATCAGCTGATCGGCGACGTGTGGGAGTGGACGAGCAGCGATTTCCACGGGTACCCGGGCTTCGCGGCGTTCCCGTATCGCGAGTATTCGGAGGTCTTCTTCGGGCCGGACTACAAGGTGCTGCGCGGTGGTTCGTTCGGGACCGACGCGGCGGCCGTGCGCGGCACCTTCCGGAACTGGGACTATCCCATCCGGCGGCAGATCTTCAGCGGGTTCCGCTGTGCCCGCGATCCCCGGCCGGGCGAGGTGGCCTAGCCGGACATGTGCCGACACCTCGCGTATCTCGGCGCGCCGCGTTCGCCCGCCGAGCTGATGTTCGACGCCCCGCACTCGCTGCTGGTGCAGTCCTACGCCCCGGCCGACATGCGGGGCGGGGGATCGGTGAACGCGGACGGCTTCGGCCTCGGCTGGTATCCCGGCGGGGCCGAGCCGCTGCGCTACCGGCGGGCTGGTCCACTGTGGACGGACGAGACGCTGCCCGCGCTGGCCGCCTCGGTGCGGGTACCGGTTTTCCTGGCCGCGGTGCGCAACGGCACCACCGGCATGCCGGTCACCGAGGCGGCCGCGGCGCCCTTCACCGACGGCCGGTGGCTCTTCAGCCACAACGGCGTGGTGCGGGGCTGGCCCGAGGCGCTGGCCGCGCCGTCGAAACAGCTGCCGGTCACCGAACTGCTCACCCTCGAAGCACCGACCGACTCGGCGGTGCTCTGGGCCCTGCTGCGCGCTCGCCTGCGCGCGGGGGAGGACCCGCTGTCCGCGGTGACCGGGCTGGTGACCTCGATCGAGGCCGCCGCGCCCGGTTCCCGGCTCAACTTCCTGCTCACCGACGGGGAAACCCTGATCGGCACGGCCTGGACACATTCGCTCGCGATGCTGCGGACCGCCGAGGGCGTCGTCCTGGCCTCCGAGCCGTGTGATCCGGATCCGGCGTGGACGGCGGTGCCCGACCGGCACGCCGTCCGGGCCGGCCGCGACGGCGTCGACCTCATCCCCCTCACACCGGAACGGAGTGACCCTTCCCGATGACCGACGTGGATCTGGACAACCACCGCGCCCAGGCCGAGGGGGGGCCCGGCCCCACCCCGGGCGGCGCCCGCCCCGCGCGCCCCCGCCGCGCCGATGTGGGCGCCCCCCCGGTGGGGACACACCCCCGCCCC
>NZ_JBHYIQ010000008.1:104505-118693 GCF_042739895.1 Amycolatopsis sp. NPDC059021 | reverse complement strand
TTTTTACCCCCCGGGATTCGGCACCCCCCCCGCCCCCGGGGGCCCGCCCCGGCGCACCGCGGGGCGCACGTCCGCGCAGGCCTGACCGCCGGGCAGAAATGGTTGCCCCCCAAGTGGTTCTACGACGCCGACGGCAGCGATCTGTTCGAGAAGATCACGGCGCTGCCCGAGTACTATCCGACCCGCAGCGAGCGGGAGGTGCTCGCCACGCGGGCCGGTGACATCGCCGAGCTCACCGGGGCGCACACCCTCGTCGAGCTGGGCTCCGGTTCGAGCGAGAAGACCCGGCTGCTGCTCGACGCGTTCGCCGGGCACGGCACGCTGGAGGCGTTCGTCCCGCTGGACGTCTCGGAATCCGCGCTGGCCGAGGCCACGGCCGCGATCTCCGCGGACTACCCGAAGCTCGACGTACGCGGCGTGGTCGGCGACTTCACCCAGCACCTCGACCGGCTTCCCGGCGGCCAGCCCCGGGTCGTGGCCTTCCTCGGCGGCACGATCGGGAACTTCCTGCCCGCCGAACGCGCCGCGTTCCTGCGCTCCGTGCGGGACGTGCTGGACGAGGGGGAGTGGCTCCTGCTCGGGACGGACCTGGTGAAGGACGCCGGCGTCCTCGAACGCGCCTACGACGACGCGGCCGGGGTCACCGCCGAGTTCAACCGGAACGTGCTGCGGGTGATCAACGCCCGGCTTGGCGCGGATTTCGACCCGGACGCGTTCGAGCACGTCTCGTACTGGGACGCCGAAAACGAGTGGATCGAGATGCGGCTGCGGTCACGCAAACGGCAGACGGTCGAAATTCCCGGTGCCGGGCTGGCCGTCGAGTTCGCCGAGGGCGAGCACATCCGCACCGAGATCTCGGCCAAGTTCCGGCCCGGCGGCGTCGAAGCCGAACTCGGGGCCGCGGGGTTCGCCGTCGAGCAATGGTGGACGGACTCACAGCAGCGGTTCGGGGTGAGCCTGGCAAGATCCGTACGTGGCTAATCCTCTTGCGGCGTTCGCTCGCGTGCTCGGCACGAAACCCTGGGTGATGAAGCTCGCGGGCGGGATCATCTGGGCCGACAAGAAGCTGCACCGGGCCTTCAAGGGCCGGGTCAGCCTGGTGGCGCTGGCGGGGCTGCCGTCGCTGCGGCTCACCACGACCGGGCGGAAGAGCGGGCTGCCCCGCAGCACCAACCTGCTCTACTACCCGGACGGCGACCGGTTCGTGCTCACCGGGTCGAACTGGGGCCGCCCGAACGACCCGGCGTGGACGTTGAACCTGCGGTCGTGCCCCGACGCCGAGATCGCGATCGCCGGAAAGGCGGTCGCGGTCACGGCGAAGGAGCTCGACGGCGAGGAGTACTCCCGGATGTGGCGGGAACTGCTGCGGTTCTGGCCCGGCTACGAAATGGAGCGGGTTGCCGCCGGTCGCCCGTTGCCCATTTTCGTGTTAACTCGTTCAGGTCGATAGCCTCCCACCATCCTTTCGGCCGGTGACGGGATTCGCCGGTTTGTGCCAGTCTCACCCCTGTGACGCGCGGTGACGCCGTACGTGCGCGGCGCCAGCGCGACCTTATGGGAGGAGAAGTTTTGCCGAGTTCCGCGAAGAGCCGGGTGCGCGCGGTCGCACTGGTGGGGGCGCTCGTGGCCGGTGCGGCGCTGACCGGGATGTCCGGTACAGCGGCCGCGGCGCCGGCCGGAGGCATTCCGGCAGCGCAGGTGGGAGCGACGAAACCGGTCGACTGGGGTGCTTGTTCGGCCGACACCCTGCGCGGGGTGCCCGCCGACCAGACGAAGTTCTACAGCTGCGCCCGGTACCGCGTCCCGATCGACCACGACGACGCCTCGCTGGGCACGATCGACATCGCCCTGCTGAAGCGCGCGGCGCGCACGCCGGACAAGCGGGTCGGGTCGTTGTTCCTGAACCCCGGTGGGCCCGGCGGTTCCGGGCTGCGGATGCCGATCAGCGGCACGGGCTACTTCCAGCCGCAGGTCGTCGACCGCTTCGACCTCATCGGCTTCGACCCGCGCGGGGTCGGCCAGAGCAACCCGCTGCGCTGCTTCACCACGCAGGAGGACGCCGAGGAGGTGAACAGCGCCCAGGTCGGCGTGCCGCTGAGCCGCGCGGAGATCTCCAGCACGCTGGCTTCCTACCGCGACCTCGGGCAGTTCTGCAAGAACAACTCGGGCGCGCTGCTCGACCACATGTCCACCAAGGACGTGGTGCGGGACCTCGACAAGCTGCGTGCGGCGGTCGGTGATCAGAAGCTGACCTACGTCGGTTTCTCCTACGGCACCCTGATCGGGTCCACGTACGCCGCGATGTTCCCGAAGCAGAGCCGGGCGATCGTCATCGACGGCAACGTCGATCCGGCGCTGCGCACCAGTGACGGCGTGCAGTACGACCGCGAACGGGCCCGTGGGTTCGAGATCTCGCTCGACGCGTTCCTGACCCGCTGTGCGCAGTCCGGGCCGAAGTGCGCGTTCAGCTCCGGTACCCCGAGGGCGAAGTTCGACGAGCTGCGCGATTACCTGCGTCAGCAGCCGATCAAGCTGCCCGGCGGCGGGTCGATCGACATCAGCCAGTTCACCAGCAGCGTCTCGAGCACGCTGTACCGGCCGGCCGGCTTCCCCGCGCTGGCCCAGGAATTGCAGAGCCTGTACGACGTGATCCACCCGGCGGCGGCCGCCACCGCGCAGGCCCAGTCGGCGCGGACGCTCAAGCTCGACGTGCTCGCGCCGGGCAAGAACGGCCTGGCCGATCTCGACCCGGACAGCCCCTACACCGGTGACGACTCGTACTTCGGGGTGAACTGCTCCGACAAGAAGATCACCATCAAGCAGGACAAGGTGCCGGGGCTCGCGGCGCAGTGGGAGCGGGAGTCGCCGACGTTCGGCCGCTACCAGATCTTCTCCGACGTCGCCGCCTGCCCGGTGTGGCCCGCCAAGCACCCGGACGTCTACCGCGGCCCGTGGCAGGTCCAGACCGAGAACCCGGTGGTCGTGGTCGGGAACTACTACGACCCGGCGACGCAGTATCTGTTCGCGAAGCGGATGGCGAACGAGCTCGGCAACGCCCGGCTGCTGTCGGTCGACGCGTTCGGGCACTGCATCCTCGGCAAGTCGCTCGGCGTGGACAAGGCCACGGCCGACTACCTGATCGATCTGAAGGTCCCGGCGGCGGGCCAGGTGTTCCAGCCGAACACCCAGCCGTTCCAGACGACCGCCACGGCGAAGGGCTGACCTCCCCCGGTCGTGGCCGTCCCCCAGGAAGGACGTCTTCGGTGTCCCCGACACATCGAAGGCGTCCTTCCGGCGTTCGCATGATCCTTCCGGGTGAACTTTCCGGGTCTCGCCGCTGACGTTCCGGTGGCCGCCGAACCGGACTATCCGCCGTGTTCGGCGCATAGCCGGAACTCGGCTTGCCAGCGAGACACGCGGTGCGTGAAGGTGAGCGCGAATCGTTCACGAGAGGGGAGAACGCGCGTGCTGCGTTCGGTGCGCGCCCGGTGGGCGGGCGCGCTGGGGGTGGTCCTGGTGGCGGGTGGCGCCGTGGTCGCCGTGACCTGGCCGGGGGAGCAGGCCACCCCGGCCGCGGCCGGGGCCGCGATCGAGGTCTCGCGCTCCACGTGCGGTGCCGGCTGGACGACGCCGAAGCCGGGGCCGCAGACCCTCCAGGTGCACAACAGCGGGGCGGCGAGCACCGAGGTCGAACTCATCGACCCGGCGACCGGGACCGTGTTCGGCGAGATCGACGGGCTCGGTCCCGGCACGACTCGCGCCCTGCCGGTCAATCTCGGCGACGGCGGCTACGCGTTCCGCTGTGTACCCGACGGAAGCTCGGCCTTCGTCGGGCCCACGGTGCGGGTTTCCGGCGGCGTCGCGCGGCCCGGCCCCGCTGTGGTCCCGGTGACCGACGCGGATCTGCTCGGCCCGGTCAAGGCGTACCACGGCTATGTGCTCGAAGGCCTCGGCAGGCTGGTCGCCGACGTGGCGGCACTGAAGACAGCCGTCCACAGTGGAGACCGGGCCAGGAGCGAGACGGCCTGGCTCACCGCGCATCTGACCTATGAACGGCTGGGGGCGGCCTACAACGCCTTCGGCGATTCCGACAAGGCCATCAACGGCCGTGCCACCGGGCTGCCCGGCGGCACGGCCGACCCGGGTTTCACCGGCTTCCACCGGCTGGAAAACGGGCTCTGGCACGGTGAAGCGATGCCCGCGCTGGCGGCCGTCGCCGACCGGCTGGCCGAGGACGCCGGCGCGCTGCGCGACGGGTTCGGCGACGCCCAGATCGACCAGAACGACCTCGGCCTGCGGGCCCACGAGATCATGGAGAACACCCTGCAGTTCGAGCTCACCGGCCGCGCCGACTTCGGCAGCGGCACCTCGCTGGCGACCGCGGTGGCCAATGTGGACGGCACGAGGGCGGTGCTCGACGTACTGCGCCCGCTGCTGGTCACCCGGTTCCCTGGTCTGTCCACTGTGGATACCTGGCTGGACAGGACGAAGCGGACGCTGGAGTCGGCGCGGCGTCCGGACGGATCGTGGACGCCGGTGGGACAGCTCGATCCGGCGCTGCGGCAGCGGGTCAACGGCAGCGTGAGCCAGCTGACCGAACTGCTCGCGCCGGTCGCGGCGATCGCCGAGCCGAGGAGGATCCGGTGAACCTGCGCCGCCGGAGTTTCCTGCGTGGCGCGATGGCCGCGGGTGCCGGTGCCGGGCTGGCCACCGGCTTGACGTCCAGCGCGCACGCCGCCGGCGGGGTCTCGTTCCACGGACCGCGGCAGGCCTCGATCCTCGCGCAGCCCGCTCGGCGGAGCGTCGTCGCGTCGTTCGACGTCATCGCACAGAACCGGGCCGAGCTGATGGATCTGCTGCGCGCGCTGACCGACCGGGCGCGGTTCCTGACGACCGGGGGAGCGCCCGCCGCGCTCGGCATCACCGGGCCGCCGTCCGACTCCGGGGTACTCGGGCCGGAGATCCCGGCCGGGCAGCTCGCCACGATCGTCGGCGTCGGCGCGTCGCTCTTCGACGGCAGATACGGCCTGGCGGACCGGAAACCGGCGAAGCTGAAGCCGATGCCGACGTTCCCCGACGACGCGCTGGAGGCAGCGTGGTGTCACGGCGATCTGAGCCTGACCCTGTCCGCCGAGGACAGTGACACGGTGCTGCACGCCCTGCGGGACATCGCCCGCGCCACCCGGGGCGGGATGCAGGTGCGCTGGAAGATCGACGGCTTCAGCTCGCCGCCCCGCCCGGACGGCACGCCGCGGAACCTGCTGGGCTTCAAGGACGGGATCGCCAATCCCGCGGCGTCCGAACTGGACGGTCTCGTGTGGACCCCCGCGCCGGGCGAGCCCGCCTGGACGACCGGCGGGACCTACCAGGTGATCCGGCTGATCCGGATGCTCGTGGAGTTCTGGGACCGGATTTCCCTGTCGGAGCAGGAGAACATGATCGGCCGCCGCCGGGACACCGGCGCCCCGCTCGACGGCGTCACCGAGACGGACGTCCCGCGGTTCGCCGAGGACCCCGTCGGCACGGTGATCCCGCTGACCAGCCACATCCGGCTCGCGAACCCGCGGTCTGCGGACACCGACGCGAGCCGGATCCTGCGCCGCTCGGTGAACTACGACCGCGGTGTCGACGGCAACGGGAACCTCGACATGGGGCTGATCTTCACCTGCTACCAGCGTGATCTCGAGCGGCAGTTCGAAGCCGTGCAGCAACGCCTGGCCGGGGAGCCGCTGGTGGACTACGTCTCGCCGTTCGGCGGCGGGTACTTCTTCGCGCTTCCGGGCGTCACCGGTCCGGACGATCACTACGGGCGAGCGTTGCTCGCATAGGAAAGGGACACACTGTGAAAGCAAGGGCAGGCGGGCGCGTGCTCGCGGCGGGCGCGCTGGCGGCCGCCGTGGTACTGGCCGCGGGAGCGTGTTCGAGTGGCGGCCAGGACTCGTCGAGCGGGCCGAAGCCCGCTCCCGGGCAGGCCGTGAGCGCCGACGCGGCGGCGACCGCGACGCCGATCAAGCACGTCGTGGTGATCTTCGGGGAGAACATCTCGTTCGACCACTACTTCGGGACCTATCCGAACGCGGCGAACAACGAGGGCACCCCGTTCACCGCGGCGCCGAACACGCCGCAGGTCAACGGGCTCAGCCAGGACCTGCTGACGCACAACCCGAACGCGTACAACCCGAAACGGCTGTCGCGCTCGCAGGCGATGACCTGCGACCAGGACCACGACTACAACAAGGAACAGGCCGCCTTCAACGGCGGCAAGATGGACAAGTTCGTCGAGAACACCGAGAAGGACAAGTGCACCGGGCAGCCGGTGCTGTTCGGTGAGCCCGGCCTGGTAATGGACTACTACGACGGCAACACCGTCACCGCGATGTGGAACTACGCCCAGCACTACGCGCTGAACGACAACTCGTTCAACACGGTGTTCGGCCCGTCCAGTCCCGGCGCGGTGAACCTGATCTCGGGCCAGACCCACGGGGCGCAGCCGGTCGACCCGGCCACCGGCGCGCCGAAGACCGATCCGAAGACGGCGGTCTCGCCGAACGCGAGCGGCCTCGGCACGATGATCGAGGACCCGGACCCGGCGTTCGACGACTGCTCGAACAAGAACCACACCGCCAAGGACAATCTCGCCGCGATGCAGGGCCGCACCATCGGCGACCTGCTCAACGCGAAGAACCTGTCCTGGGGCTGGTTCCAGGGCGGCTTCAAGCCGACCGGGAAGAACGGCGACTACGCGGCGTGCGACGCGAAGCACAAGAACGTCGGCGGTCAGTCCGTTGTGGACTACAGCCCGCACCACGAACCGTTCCAGTACTACAAGTCCACGGCGAACCCGAAGCACCTGCCGCCGAGTTCGGTGGCCGCGATCGGGGCGACCGACCAGGCCAACCACCAGTACGACACGGCCGACTTCGACGCCGCGCTGGCCGCGGGGAACATGCCGTCGGTGAGCTTCCTCAAGGCTCCGTCCTATCAGGACGGTCACGCCGGTTACTCGGACCCGCTGGACGAACAGGCCTTCGTGGCCGCCGAGGTCACCAAGATCCAGCAGTCGCCGCAGTGGGCCTCGACCGCGATCGTGCTGGCCTACGACGATTCGGACGGCTGGTACGACCACGTCGCTTCGAAGATCGTCAACGGCTCGAACGACCCGGCCCAGGACTCGCCGATGTGCACGTCGCAGCCCGTCAAGCTGGGTGGGTACTCCGACCGGTGCGGCTACGGCCCGCGGCTGCCGCTGCTGGTGATCTCGCCCTACAGCAAGGTGAACCACGTCGACCACACGCTGACCGACCAGACGTCGGTGCTGAAGTTCATCGAGGACAACTGGTCGGTCGGCCGCATCGGGGACGCCTCGTTCGACGAACAGGCCGGCTCGCTCAACGGCATGTTCGACTTCTCGGCCCCGAAGGCGAAGCCGGTGAAGCTCGATCCGCAGAGCGGTGCGGTCACGGGCTAGTCGAAAGCGGACCTCGTTTTGCAGGCCCTGCAGAACTTGCAGGGTCTGCAAAAGCTGCATAGTATGCAAAGCATGGCGGGGTCGGAGGGGCGACTGGAACGTCGCCGTGTGGCCAAGCGGGCGGCGATCCGGTCGGTCGCCGTCCGGCTGGCGCTCGAACACGGGCCGGACGCCGTCACCGTCGAGATGATCAGCAAGGCCGCCGACATCTCGCCGCGGACGTTCTTCAACTACTTCCGCGCCAAGGACGACGCGTTCTCGATCGAGCCGCACCAGTGGACGGCCGAGGAGATTCTCGGCGAACTCAAGGCGAGGCCGGTCGGGGAAGCGCCCGCCGAATCGATGCGGGTGGTGATCAGGGTGATGGCCGCGGCGGCCGATTTCGCGCATCTCGCCGCGGAATGGGAACTGTTGCAGCAGTTGTACGAGCGGCATCCCGAGCTGTTCTCCCGGATGCGGCTCGGTGAGGTCGACGCGGCCATCGCCGCGCTGAGCGCCGAGATCGCCGCGCGGCGCGGGACTGATCCCGCGCAGGACCTGTATCCCGGGATGCTCGTCGGCGCGTCGTTCGCGGCGTTGCAGGCGGCGGAAAACCAGGCTCGCCACGGTGAGCGGCCACTCGACGAGCTGATCGACGAGGCGTTCGATCTGCTCGTCCGCGGATTGTAGGGGGAGCGATGGAGACGTACGCGGACGAAATGGACGCGGGGCGGGAAGCGTTGGCGCGCAAGGACTGGCGGTCGGCCTACCGGCATTTCGGGCGGGCGCACGAACTCGGGCACGACGACCTCCGGCTGCACCTCGCCGCGCATCGCGGCCTGCTGCGGACGTCGTGGCGGTCGGGCCGCGTCGACCGGGTCATCGGGCAGGCGGTGCTGATGGCGGGCGCGGCGCTGTTCGATCGCAAGCCTCGCGGAGCACGCGCGTAACTGACCTCGTCGTCGGTGCGGTGCCGGTCGTGAGCGCGACGTGATGATCACCACGCGTCACCGGCGTGATACGGCCGTGCCGGTATAGTGGCCGAGGTTTCACCAGCCGAACAAGTACGGAAGCGAGGTGAGCGGCACATGCCGGAAGACAGTCCTGAGACGACCGGACGGATCCCGGGCGCCGTCACCTCGGCACCGCACGGGCGCTGAGCGCGCACGGGGTTTCTCCGGCCCTTCTCCCTGTCTGGCCTTGTGTACGCACGCCAGAAAAGAGCCGGGATCATGATGAACACCTTCGAAATGCTGCTCAGGGTCGGCACGGGCGTCGGGCTCGGCGCGGTCATCGGGTTCGAGCGGCAGTACCGCGCCAGGATGGCGGGGCTGCGCACCAACGCGCTGGTCGCGGTCGGCGCGACGTTGTTCGTGCTGCTGTCCGCGCACGGGTTCGGCGGGCTGTCCACCAGCGGTGACGCCGACCCGACCCGCGTCGCCGCGCAGATCGTGTCCGGCATCGGTTTCCTGGGCGCGGGGGTCATCCTGCGCGACGGGCTGAGCGTCCGCGGGCTCAACACGGCGGCGACGTTGTGGTGCTCGGCCGCGGTCGGCGCGTTGGCCGGAGCGGGACTGTACAGCGTCGCGGTGGCGGGGACCGTCGTGGTCGTCGCGGTCAACATCCTGCTGCGCGCGCTCGGCCGGGCGGTGGACCGCCGTCCCGACACCGGCGGCGAAACCCCCGCGCACTACACCTTCCAGGCCGTCACCCGGGACGACGACGAGGCACACGTCCGCGCACTGCTGGTGCAGGCCTTGACCCGCACCGACTTCCGGCTGCTCTCGGTGCTCAGCACGGACCGGCCGGACGACCACGCCGTCGAGGTGCGTGCCGAGCTGATCGGCGACCAGCGTGACGACGCGCAGATGGAGTCCGCGGTGTCCCGGCTGTCGCTGGAGCCCTCCGTCAGCAGCGTTCGCTGGGAGGTCCTGGTCGCGGCGTGATCACCGGGAAAGGAACCCGGTGAGCAGCTCGGCGAATCGGTGTTCACCCTAGCCACCAGCAAAAAACGGAGGCCCCCTTTCCTGCGCGGGAAAGGGGGCCTCCGGCGAACTCCGCCCGAAAGGGTCAGGAACGGGTCATCTTGCGCAGCACGTACTGCAGGATGCCGCCGTTGCGGTAGTAGTCCGCCTCACCCGGGGTGTCGATGCGGACGTCGGCGTCGAACTCCACCTTGGTGCCGTCGGCCTTCGTGGCGGTGACATGCACGGTCCGCGGGGTCTCGCCCTCGTTCAGCTTCGTGATGCCGGAGATGTCGAACGTCTCCGTGCCGTCGAGCTTCAGCGACGCGGCCGACTCGCGTGGGGGGAACTGCAGCGGGATGACGCCCATGCCGATGAGGTTCGAGCGGTGGATCCGCTCGAACGACTCGGTGATGACCGCGCGGACGCCCAGCAGCGAGGTGCCCTTGGCCGCCCAGTCGCGGGACGAGCCCGAGCCGTACTCCTTGCCGCCCAGGACGACCAGCGGCGTTCCGGCGGCGGCGTAGTTCTGGGCCGCGTCGTAGATGAACGCCTGCGGCGCGCCTTCCTGCGTGAAGTCGCGGGTGTAGCCGCCCTGCACGTCGTCCAGCAGCTGGTTGCGCAGCCGGATGTTGGCGAAGGTGCCGCGGATCATCACCTCGTGGTTCCCGCGCCGGGAACCGTAGGAGTTGAAGTCCTTGCGCTCGATGCCGTGCTCGACCAGGTACTGCGCGGCCGGGGTGCCCGGCTTGATCGCGCCGGCGGGGGAGATGTGGTCGGTGGTGACCGAGTCGCCCAGCTTCGCCAGCACCCGCGCACCGGAGATGTCGGTGACGGGGGCGGGCTCGGCGGCCATGCCCTCGAAGTACGGGGGCTTCCGGACGTAGGTGGACTTCGCGTCCCACTCGAAGGTCTTGCCCTCCGGGGTGGGCAGCGACTTCCAGCGCTCGCCGCCGTCGAAGACGTCCGCGTAGTCCTTGGTGAACATCTCCTGCGTGATCGCGTAGTCGATGGTCTCCTGGATCTCCTGCGCCGACGGCCAGATGTCCTTCAGGAAGACGTCGTTGCCGTCGGTGTCCTGGCCGAGCGGCTGGGTGGCGAAGTCGAAGTCCATCGTCCCGGCGAGCGCGTAGGCGATGACCAGCGGCGGCGACGCCAGGTAGTTCATCTTGACGTCCGGGTTGATCCGGCCCTCGAAGTTCCGGTTGCCCGACAGCACCGAGACGGCGGTGAGGTCGTTCTCCTGGATCGCGGCGGAGATCTCGTCCGACAGCGGGCCGGAGTTGCCGATGCAGGTGGTGCAGCCGTAGCCGACCAGGTGATAGCCCAGCTTCTCCAGATACGGCCAGAGGTTGGCCTTGGTGTAGTAGTCGGTGACGACCTGCGAGCCGGGCGCCATCGACGTCTTGACCCACGGCTTGACCGAGAGGCCCTTCTCGACGGCGTTGCGGGCGAGCAGCGCGGCGCCGAGCATGACCGACGGGTTGGACGTGTTGGTGCACGAGGTGATCGAGGCGATCACGACGGCGCCGTGGTCGAGGATGAACTCGCCGCGGTCGGCGCTGGACACCTTGACCGGCTTCGACGGGCGGCCGTTGCCGCCGTTGGCCGCCGACTGGATGTCGACGGCGTCCTCGTCCTTGAAGGACAGGGCGGCCGGGTCGGAGGCCGGGAACGACTCCTCGACGGCCTCGTCGACCTTGGTGTGCGGGGTTTCCTGCTCGCCGTCCACGTAGTCGTGGATCGACTTGCGGAACGACGACTTCGCGTCCGACAGCTCGATGCGGTCCTGCGGGCGCTTCGGGCCGGCGATGGACGGGACCACAGTGGACAGATCCAGCTCGAGGTACTCGGAGTACGACGGCTCGTGCGACGGGTCGTGCCAGAGGCCCTGCTCCTTGGCGTACGCCTCGACGAGCGCGACCTGCTCCTCGGACCGGCCGGTCAGCTTCAGGTAGCGGACGGTCTCCTCGTCGATCGGGAAGATCGCCGCGGTGGAGCCGAATTCGGGGCTCATGTTGCCGATGGTGGCGCGGTTGGCCAGCGGCACCTGGGCGACGCTCTCGCCGTAGAACTCGACGAACTTGCCGACCACGCCGTGGCGGCGCAGCATCTCGGTGATCGTCAGCACGACGTCGGTCGCGGTGACCCCGGCCGGGATCTCGCCGGTCAGCTTGAAGCCGACGACGCGCGGGATGAGCATCGACACCGGCTGGCCCAGCATGGCGGCCTCGGCCTCGATGCCGCCGACGCCCCAGCCCAGCACCCCGAGGCCGTTGACCATCGTGGTGTGCGAGTCGGTGCCGACGCAGGAGTCGGGGTAGGCCTGCCCGTTGCGGGACATCACCGTGCGCGCGAGGTGCTCGATGTTGACCTGGTGCACGATGCCGGTGCCCGGCGGGACGACCTTGAACTCGTCGAAGGCGCCCTGGCCCCAGCGCAGGAACTGGTAACGCTCGCGGTTGCGCTCGTACTCGATCTCGACGTTGCGCTCGAAGGCGTCGGCGCGGCCGAACACGTCGATGATGACCGAGTGGTCGATGACCAGCTCGGCGGGCGCGAGGGGGTTGACCTTGTCCGGGTCGCCGCCGAGGTCGGTGACCGCCTCGCGCATGGTGGCGAGGTCGACGACGCACGGCACGCCGGTGAAGTCCTGCATGATCACGCGGGCGGGCGTGAACTGGATCTCGATCGACGGATCGGCGCTGGGGTCCCAGCCGCCGAGCGCGCGGATGTGGTCGGCGGTGATGTTCGCGCCGTCCTCGGTGCGCAGCAGGTTCTCGAGCAGGATCTTCAGGCTGTAGGGCAGGCGCTGCGAGCCCTCGACCTTGTTCAGGCGGAACACCTCGTAGGAGGCGTCGCCCACCTTCAGCGTGTCTTTGGCGCCGAAGCTGTCCTTGCTGGCAGGTGCAGTCACGTCTAACTCCAGTGGCATGGACTCGCGCCGTTACGACGTCCGTCCCGGGTCAGTTCGGTGTGTTCTCCAGGCCGTCGGGGCGACCGGGAGCGAGTCTTGCGCACCCCCACCGTAGGTCCGGATGCGGGATGGCACACCTCGTCCGTCCCCTCAAACAGTACGCGCGTCCTGTTTTCACTTCAAGACGACACGCCTGTGACGCGGGCCGGGCGGACACACCTGGCCGCAGGGGTCACCCGATGTGGGGATTTGTTGCCTACGGTGTGTAAGTTTCTGATGGTGCTTCTGATAATGATGTGACAGCAGGGGCATCGGGTGTCTATGACCGGTGTGTGACCGACTGGGAGGTGGCGGATCGTGCCGATCCGGCGGGGCGAGCGGGACGGGGTCCGGAGAGGGCTGGCCGTCGGCGCGTTCGGGCTGGCGATCCTGCTCGGGGTCACCGGGGTGGGCGCCGCGGCGCCGCCACCGCCGCCGAATCCGAGCGATTCGGAGATCGACGCGGGCAAGGCCGCGGCCAATGCCAAGGCCGGCGAGGTCGGCAAGCTCACCAACCAGCTGGCGCAGGCCGAGCAGCGGCTCACCCAGCTGCAGAGCGACCTCGAGTCGAAGCAGGAGCTGGCGAACAAGGCGCGCGTGGACATGGAAGCCGCGCAGGACGCCGCCTCGCAGGCCGATCGTGACGCGAAGAACGCGCGGGTCGAGGCCGACGCGGCCGCCGGCGCCATCGAGAAGGCACGCGCCGATCTGAAGACGTTCGCCACCGCGAGCTTCGAGCAGGGCAGCACGATCGGATCGGTGTCGGCCTACCTCGGTTCGAACAGCCCCAAGGACATGCTCTCGCGGGCGCAGCTGCTGGAAGCGGTCGGCGGCAAGCGGCTGAACGCGCTGGAGGCGTTGCAGCAGGCGCAGACGGAGAAGTCCAACAAGGACGCCGCCGCCCGCAAGGCACTCGACGTCGCCCAGCAGAAACAGGCCGCCGCGCAGCAGGCGAAGGCGGGCGCGGACGCCGCGCAGGCGACCGCCGTCGAGGCACGGCGGAACCAGGCCGCGCAGAACGGCCAGCTCGAGGCGCAGAAGTCCGATGTGGAGCAACAGCTTTTCGCCGCGCAGCAGAAGGTCGACGGCCTCCAGGGACAGCGTCAGCGTTACGAGGACTGGCGTGCGCAGAAGGCGCGCGAGGAAGAGGAACGGGCCCGGCAGGCCGCGCTGCGCAACTCGGGCAATGGCAACAGCGGCGGAGGCGGCGGCGCGTGGCGCGATCCGGGTCCGTCGGCGCCGGCGGGCGCGACGGTCGAGGCCGTGATCGCGCGGGCGATGTCCAAGCTGGGCCTGCCCTACGCCTGGGGTGGTGGCAACGCGAGCGGCCCGACCTACGGGATCCGCGACGGCGGGGTGGCCGACGCCTACGGCGACTACAACAAGATCGGCTTCGACTGCTCGGGCCTGATGATCTACGCGTTCGCCGGGGTGCGCTCGCTGGTGCACTACAGCGGCTACCAGTACACCTCGGGGCGCCAGGTCCCGATTTCCCAGATGCGCCGCGGCGACATGCTGTTCTGGGGCTACCCGGGCAACGTCCACCACGTCGCGCTGTACCTCGGTGGCGGGCAGATGATCGAGGCGCAGGAGTCCGGGACGGTCGTGCACGTGACGTCGGTGCGCTACGGCGAGATCATGCCGTACGCGACGCGTCTCATCGGCTGACCGGCACAGGGTTTTCCTTCGACGGGCGGGGGGGGGGCCCCCCGGGGGGCGCCCCCCCCCCCCCCCCCCCCCCCCGGCTTGGGCGCACACCCACCCGACGTCGATCGCCCCCTCCCCCCGGGGCCGTGCCCCCCGGGAGTGGGGGGTGGTGTT
>NZ_JBHYIQ010000008.1:93274-104495 GCF_042739895.1 Amycolatopsis sp. NPDC059021 | reverse complement strand
TCCCTCAATTTTTTCCTCCAGCGGGAGTATTTTCCGGGGGCCGGATTTTGTTTTTGTTTTGGGGGGGGGGGGGGGGGGGGGGGGGGCCGCCCCCCCCCCCCCGCCGTCATTCGCCCGTGTCTTCGGCGAACAGCAGCCGGACGTCTATCGCGCCCTCGCGGAGTGCCTTGGCCCGCTGGTATTCGGGTGAGTCGTACCACTCCCGGAGCCGGGCCATGTCCGGGAATTCCACGACGGTCGTGACGCGGGACGGCGACGGCCAGGTGCCTTCCACGGCTTCGGGCACCGCGCCCCGGAGGCGGTAGACACCGCCGTACCGCCGGATCGACTGCTGGGCCAAGGACCGGTATTCGAGCGCGCGTTCCGTGTCCAGTTCCTCGGCTTCGACGAGTACGTAGGCGGGCATGAGTCCTCCCAGTGATGAGTCGCGGCGTAGCGGCGTGACAAAAGGAAACGCCGTGTACTTTTGCTACACCGGAGATTAACGCAACGGTGTAGGGTGTCAAGGTGCCGATGCCGACCGACCACCAGGTGAGCCGCCGGGAGCGGCTGCGCGCGGAGACCACGCGGGAGATCGCCACGATCGCCCTGCGGCAGATGGCCGCGGACGGACCGGGGGCGATTTCGCTGCGGGGGATCGCGCGCGAGATGGGGATGACCGCGCGTGCCATCTACAGCTATTTCGCCACCAGGGACGATCTGATCACGGCGTTGATCGGGGAGATGGCGGCGTCCCTCGCCGACGCGCTCGAAGCCGCGCGCGACGTGGTGCCCGCGACGGATCCCGCCGGGCGCCTGGTCGCCTGGGCCACCGCGCTGCGCGAGTGGGCGCTGGCGAATCCGGAGGGATTCCGGCTGGTCTACGGCGACTCGATCCCCGGCTACCAGGCGCCAGAGGACAGTCCGGTGGAGCGGGCCGCGCTCCGGATCTGCGGCGGCCTCAACCGGCTGGTGGCGGCCTGTGCCGACGTGCGGGCCGCGCGCGAGGACGGCGTCGGCTGGCCGCGGTTCCCCGAGGCGTACCGGGCGAAGATCCAAGGGGAGGTCCCCGGCCTCTCGCCCGAGGTGGCGGCGCTCGCGCTGCGTGTCTGGGGACGCATGCACGGCCTGGTGTCCCTGGAGATCTACGGCCACCTGCGCCCGGTGTACGAGGACCCGGCCGAGCTGTACCGCGCCGAGATGGCCGAACTCGCGGAATCCCTCGGCGGGTCACGCGGCTGATCCGGTGCCGCGCACCGGGCCGGTGTGCGAGGCTCGGCGGGTGCGTCCTTCCCTGTTCGAATTCGCCGGTGGCGAGCCCGCGTTCCTGGCGCTCGCCACCGCGCACCACGCGCGGTGCCTCGCCGACCCCGAGCTGAATCACCCGTTCTCCCATCCGGACCAGCATCCGCGGCACGTCGAACGGCTGGCGGCGTACTGGGCCGAGGTCATGGGCGGGCCGCCGCGGTACTCCGAGTCGTGCGGGGACCACACCGCGATGCTGGCGATGCACTCCGGCAACGGCGACATGAGTGATCTCGGCCGCCGGTTCGTCGAGTGCTTCGTGCACGCGGCCGACGACGCGGGGCTGCCGGACGATCCGGCGTTCCGGGCGGCCTTGCGCGCGTACATGGAATGGGCGGTCACGGAGGTCCTGTCCTATCCGGACGACGACGGGGTCCCGGCCGGGCTGCCGATGCCGCGCTGGACCTGGGACGGACCGCGGGCCTGAATGCGGTACGCGGGGATCGTGCTGGCGGGCGGCCGCGCGCGTCGGCTGTCCGGAGTGGACAAACCGGCGCTGGTCGTGGACGGGACTTCGTTGCTGGCCAAGGCGATCTCGGCCCTCTCGGGTGCTGAACGGATCGTGGTGGTCGGACCGGAGCGGCCGGGCTTCGGCGACGTCGTGTGGACGCGGGAGGCGGAGCCGGGCAGTGGACCGGTCGCGGCGCTGGCGGCAGGGCTCGCCGAGATCCCGGCGGACGCCGAGCGGGTCGTGGTACTGGCGGCGGATCTGCCCGGCGTCCGGAAGTCCACTGTGGACCGGCTGCTCGCCGCGCTGGACACGCGCGACGGCGCGGTACTGCTCGACGAAGCCGGGGAACGGCAGTGGCTGCTGGGCGCGTGGCAGTCCGGGGCGCTGCGCGCAGCGCTGCCGGAGAAGGCCGAAAACGCGTCGCTGCGCCGGACACTGGGCGGTCTGGAGATCGCCGAGGTCCTCGCCCGGCGAGGGGAGGCCGACGACATCGACACGCCGGGGGATCTCGAGCGGCATTCTTGACGTCTTCACAACTGTCACACCGGTGATGTTGTTGACTGACGTCGCGGGCCGCCGTGTGCCGCCGTGCCCCGCCGCCGGGGGAGGCAGTACCGTCGCACCGCAGGCGTGATCACCGTCGCGGCGCCCAGTTCGCCGCCTCGCGGTGGAGTGGAGACACACAGGAGGCAGAGTGACCGAGGCCGGCTACGCCGAGGGTGGCAACGGGCAGCAGGCCCCGACACCGGCGCGGGACGCCCAGCTGCTGGAGCGGACCGTGTTCGAGGTCAAGCGCATCATCGTCGGCCAGGACAGACTGGTCGAGCGCATGCTCGTCGGGCTGCTGGCCAAGGGCCACCTGCTGCTGGAAGGCGTGCCCGGCGTGGCGAAGACCCTCGCGGTGGAGACCTTCGCGCGGGTGGTCGGCGGGTCGTTCTCCCGTGTCCAGTTCACCCCGGACCTGGTCCCCGCCGACATCCTCGGCACCCGGATCTACCGCCAGGGCGCCGAGCGCTTCGACGTCGAACTCGGCCCGGTCGTGGCGAACTTCGTGCTCGCCGACGAGATCAACCGCGCGCCGGCCAAGGTGCAGTCGGCGATGCTCGAGGTGATGGCCGAGCGGCACGTGTCCATCGGCGGGCAGACCTTCCCGATGCCGGACCCGTTCCTGGTGCTGGCCACGCAGAACCCGATCGAGAACGAGGGCGTCTACCCGCTGCCCGAGGCGCAGCGCGACCGGTTCCTGTTCAAGATCGTCGTGGAGTACCCCTCCGCCGAGGAGGAGCGCGAGATCATCTACCGGATGGGCGTCACGCCGCCCACCCCGCACGAGGTGCTCAGCCCGGCCGAGCTGGTCCGGCTGCAGGGCGTCGCGTCGCAGGTCTTCGTGCACCACGCGCTGGTCGACTACGTGGTGCGGCTCGTGCTCACCACCCGTACGCCGAACGAGCACGGTCTCGCCGACGTCGCCGGGTGGGTGTCCTACGGCGCCTCGCCGCGCGCGAGCCTGGGCATCATCGCCGCCGCGCGGGCGCTCGCGCTGGTCCGCGGCCGCGACTACGTGCTCCCACAGGACGTCGTCGACGTCGTCCCGGACGTGCTGCGGCACCGGCTCGTGCTGTCCTACGACGCGCTGGCCGACGGTGTCCCCATCGACCACATCATCAGCCGCGTCCTGCAGACCGTTCCGCTGCCGCAGGTCTCCGCGCGCCCGCAGGGCGGCTCCGGGCAGCCGCCCGTCGGCGCCGCACCCGTCAGGTAGCCCGCGGTGGTGAAGAACGAGCAGGGCGAGCACCCCTCGTGGGCGCCGCCGATCCTGCGCGGGGACCGGCTGGAGGCCGGGCTGCGCACGCTCGAACTGGACGTGCGCCGCAGGCTCGACGGGCTGCTGCAGGGCAACCACCTCGGCCTCGTGCCGGGGCCGGGTTCGGAACCGGGCGAGGCCCGGCCGTACCAGCCCGGCGACGACGTGCGCCGGATGGACTGGGCGGTCACCGCGCGGACCACCACCCCGCACATCCGGGAGACGGTGGCCGACCGCGAGCTGGAGACCTGGGTCGTCGCGGACCTTTCGGCGAGTCTCGACTTCGGGACCGCGTTGTGCGAGAAGCGGGATCTGGTCGTCTGCGCCGTGGCCGCGGTCGCGCATCTGACCGGCGGCGGCGGTAACCGGATCGGGGCACTGATCTCGAACGGCGCGGAGTCGGCGCGGGTGCCCGCCAGGGGCGGGCTGGCGCACGCGCGTGGTCTGGTGCGCCGGGTCGCGCAGACGCCGCGTGCGGCCGAAGGCGTGCGGGGCGATCTCGCCCAGGCGCTGGAGCAGTTGCGGCGGCCGCCGCGCAGGCGGGGGCTCGCGGTGGTGATCTCCGACTTCCTCGGCGGCACCGACTGGCAGCGTCCGCTGCGGGCACTGGGCGGGCGGCACGACCTGATCGCGATCGAGGTGCTCGACCCGCGGGACGTCGACCTGCCCGAGGTGGGCACCGTCGTGCTCGCCGACCCGGAGACCGGGAGACAGCGCGAAGTGCACGCTTCGGCGTTGCTGCGCAAGGAGTTCGGGGCGGCCGCGCAGGCGCACCGGGCGGAGGTCGCGAGCGCGCTGCGGCGCGCGGGCGCGGCACATCTGGTGCTGCGCACCGATTCCGACTGGATCGCCGACATGGTGCGGTTCGTCGTTGCTCGTAAACGTCGTTGGTCAGGGGGAGTAGCATGAGCGACGCTTGCGAGCGAATCATGGATGTCATGCGCCAAAAGGGAATTGACACTGTCTCGCGAAGCGAGTCCTTCGCATGAGCCTCACCGGCTTCGCGTCGCCGTGGTGGTTCCTGCTGCTCCTGGCGGTCGCCGCCGTCATCGTCGGGTATGTGCTTTCGCAGCGTGCCCGCCGCAAGCGGACGATGCGGTTCGCGAACCTGGAGCTGCTGGAGAAGGTCGCGCCGAAGGCACAGGGCTGGATCCGGCATCTCCCGGCGATCCTGATCGTGCTGGCGATGCTGGTGCTGACCGTCGCGCTCGCCGGTCCGACCGCCGAGCAGAAGGTCCCGCGCAACCGGGCCACGGTGATGCTGGTGATCGACGTGTCGCTGTCGATGGAGGCGACCGACGTCGCGCCCACGCGGCTCAAGGCGGCGCAGGAGGCGGCGAGGTCGTTCGCGCAGAACATGACGCCGGGGGTGAACCTCGGGCTGATCTCCTTCGCCGGGACGGCGACCGTGCTGGTCAACCCGACCACCGATCGCGGCGGCGTGGTGAAGGCGATCGACAACCTCAAACTCGCGCAGTCCACCGCGACCGGTGAGGGTATTTTCGCGGCGCTGCAATCGATCGAGAGCTTCTCGGCGGTCGTCGGTGGCGCGGAAGGGCCCCCGCCCGCGCGGATCGTGCTGATGAGCGACGGCAAGCAGACCGTGCCGGACGACCTGTACGCGCCACGGGGCGGGTACACCGCGGCGCTGGCGGCGAAACAGGCACAGATCCCGATCTCGTCGATCTCGTTCGGGACCTCCCACGGTTCGGTGGACATCGACGGCAAACCGCAGGACGTCCGGGTCGACGACGAGTCGCTGCAGGAGATCGCGCGGCTGTCCGGCGGCGACTTCTACAAGGCGGCCAGCGCGGACGAGCTGAAACGGGTCTACGCCGACCTCGGCGAGCAGATCGGCTACGAGCTCAAGGACGCCGACGCGAGCAAGCCCTGGGTCGTACTCGGCACGCTGGTGCTGATGATCGGCGCGGCGGCGTCGTTGTTCATCGGCCAGAGACTGCCCTGATGACGAGCCCGTCCGTCCTGGCCACGGCGCCGGGGGTGATCCCGTACGTCGAGTATCACGACGGTCCACGGAGACTGCTCGTCATCGACATCCCGTGTAATGGCAACGAGGCACGCCGGAGCGCGCCGATCGCGAGCATCGACGGCAGGCAGTACGTGGTCTCGTGGGGCACCGTGTCGTTCGAGATTCCCGCCGACCGGAACGTGCATGTCAGCGTGTATCTGCAGAGCAGCGGCGGCGGGACGCACTACGCGTCGACGCAGTTCGCCTCCGCCATCCTGCCTCCGCATCCGGCTCCGGCGCGGCTGGCCGCGAGACTTTCCGCAGCCATGGAGGGGGCACTCGTGCCGGTCGAGCCGCCCCGGGCCTGAGGCGGCTCACGAGTTCGCGAAACCGTTCTGGCGCCAGGCTTCGTAGACGCTGATGGCCGCGGTGTTCGCGAGGTTGAGGGACCGGCTGGTCGGCAGCATCGGCAGGCGGACGCGGTCGGTGACCTCGGGCGCGTGCTGGACCTCGGTGGGCAGCCCGGTCGATTCCGGGCCGAACATGAGCACGTCTCCCGGCGCGTAAGCGACGTCGGTGTGCAGGCGGGTCGCGGACGCGCTGAAGGCGTAGACCTTCGCGGGCAGCAGGGCGTGCCACGCCGCGTCGAGATCGGCGTGGACGTGCACGCGGGCGAGGTCGTGGTAGTCGAGGCCGGCGCGGCGCAGCTGCTTGTCCTCGAAGGTGAAGCCCAGCGGCTCGACCAGGTGCAGCTCGCAGCCGGTGTTCGCGGCGAGCCGGATGGCGTTCCCGGTGTTCGGCGGGATTTCCGGGTGATAGAAGAGGATCCGGAACACGCGGGTCAGCCCTCGGCGGGCAGGTACGGGGCGTAGGCGTCACGCACCTGCGGGGGTGGCGCGGTCTTGCTCATGGTGGCGGGGTCGACGAACACGTACCGGAGGGTGGCCTCGGCGATCAGCGTGTCACCGCGGCGGATCTCGAAGTCGAAGATCAGCGACGTCGTGCCGAGATGGTTGAGGAACGGGGAGACGACCAGTTCCTCGTCGAAACGCGCCGGCGCGCGGAACTTCAGGGTGCACTCGGCGACCACGACGTCCACGCCGTGGGCCAGGAACTCTTCGTGCGTACCGAAAAGCGCCTTTTCGAGTTCGAAGCAGGCCATGTCGACGTAGGCCATGTAGTTGGCGTTGAAGACGATGCCCTGCCCGTCGCATTCGTGGTAGCGGACGCGCAGCGGCATCTCGACGATCGGCTTGCGAGGTGCGGTCATCCGTCCAATCTAGGTGATCGGATCGGACGGATGACCGCCTGCCCGACAGTGTTTTATGCGGGCCACCCGCACCCGAGCGGGTGCTCGGCAAGGCACTACACGAACTTCACCTCGGGGTAGCACGGCGAGGGACCGTCGAACAGATGCCGGTCGAAGCCGCGCAGGTGCAGGTCGAAGAATCCGGAGACGAAGTCACGCTGCACGGTCAGCGAGCGCCCGGGATCGACGGTCCCGATGAAGTTCTCGCGGTTCGCGGGCGTCATCAGGCCGCTCAGCTGCGGGACGACCGCTTGGAGATCGCTGTAGCTGTGGTGCCTGCTGCCGTCGATCGTGAGATCGCGTTTCCAGCCGCGCTGGCCGGCCCAGAAGTCGACCCACGACCGGTCGAAGGGGTTGAGGTGGTTGTGGTCGGTCAGCTTGCCGGTGGCCGGATCGGCGAGCTCGCTGCCGAACAACAGGAACGGCCGGTCGAGACCGTGCTTGACGACCTCGCCGGGCAGGTACGGGACACCGTTGGCGCCGAAGCCGTAGGCCATCGCGCCGTCGAGGTTGATGCCCGCGCCGACGCGGCGGTCGTGGTACATCGTCTCGCCGCTGGTGTAGCCGCCGTAGGAGTGGCCGAACATGCCCACGCGCGAGAGATCCAGCGCCTGGCCGAGATGACGGGGGAGCGGGCGCTGTTCCGCGTCGGGGTTGTCCCCGTTTGCCAGGCGGGACAGCTGGTCCAGCAGGAACCGGCTGTCGTCGACACGGGCGTCGATGGCCTTCTTCATCTCCACGGGGTCACCGGGAGCGGACATCGAGCGCTCGATCCGCCCGCCGGGGAACTCGACCGCGGCGGACTCGTGGGTGTGGGAGAGCGAAACGACGACGTACCCGCGGCTGGCGAGGTCGTCGGTGAGGACCGTGTCGAGTTCACGCGGGCCGCCATAACCGGGCGAGAACAGGACTACAGGGCGTTTTCCGAGCGACGGGTCGGCCGGAGCGCCGAGGTGTGCCTGACGCCGGGTCGCGGCCCAGTCGACGGAGCCCGGCGGAATGCCCAGCAGCTTCGGGGCGGCGTCCGCCATCACCGCCGCCATTCCCGGTTCGAGCTGAGGCGCGCGCGGTGTCGTCCCGGCGTGCCGGACGGGATAGGTGACCGTGGCCATCAGTTCTCGTTGCTGCGAAGCCACCCATGGATCCTTGCGCCGTGGGTCGACGAGATGCAGCGAGGTGGTTCCGGCCTGGTACGGGCCGGTGAGGGCGGGCAGGGTGAGCCGGACGGGCGCCGCCGCGGGAGCGGCGGTGGCCGGGACCGCGGCGCCGAGGGTGGCGGCGAGCGCGAGACTTCCGGCCACGGCGAGGGAACGCAACGTGGACCTCCAGAACGTCGAAGATCTTCTCACTCTGGCGGAGCGCCGAGCGCGTCCGCGTCCCACATTTGAGGGACACGGGTCCGACCCCGGTAGGGGTTTCAGCCGTGCAGCGCGCGGTAGGCGGCGGCCGCGCCGGGATGCAGCGGCACGGCGCCGGTCCCGATCAGGGTGCGCACGTCGAGGAACTGCGTGCCGACCGCCTGGGCGGGAACGAGTTCGGCGGCCCTGCCCACGAGCAGCCGCACCACCGCGTCGGCGACGTCGCCGGGCAGCGCGGGCGAGCAGACGAGCAGGTTCGCGACCCCGATCGTGCCCAGCTCGCCGACGCCCCGGTAGGCCTCGGCGGGGACGAGGACCTGGTCGTACACCGGACCGTACGCGGCGCGTAGCGCGGACAGCACGCCGTCGAGCGGGACGAGCGTGATCGGCGTCGTACGGTTGAGCTCGGCCAGCGCGGGGGTCGGAATCCCACCGGACCACAGGATCGCGTCACTGCGTTTCGAGGCCAGCGACGCGATCGAGTCGGCGAGCTGCAGGTGCTGCGCGTCCACCCGCACTCCCGCGGCGGCGAACAGCCGTTCGCCGAACTGCGCGGCGCCCGAACCGCTCGCGCCCAGCACCACGGGACGCCCGGCCAGATCGGCGAGTCCGCGCACGCCGCCGTCCGCCCTGGCCACGAGCTGGAGGTAGTTCTCGTAGACGCGGCCGATCGCGCGCAGCGGCACCGGCGCGGTGAACGGGCGGGTGCCGGTGGCCGCGGCGTGCGCGATGTCGGAGCTGACCAGGCCGAGGTCGGCGGCGCCGTCGCGGATGCGCTGCACGTTGGTGACGCTCGCGTCGGTCGGCACGGCGGTGCAGTGCAGCCGTGGCTCTGCACGGCCGAGTTCCGCGGCGAGGAGCTCGGCGAAGGCGAGGTAGAACCCGCCGGGCTCACCCGCGGCGATGGTGACGGTGCGTTCCGGGCCGCGGTACCCCGAGGGCGAACATCCGGCGAGTGCGAGGCCGAGACCGCCGAGCAGCGCGGTGCGCCGTGACACCTTCACGCATCCTCCTCGGCCAGCGGCAGGACGACCCGGACGTCGAGCCCGTGTGGCTCCACGGCGTGCAGTTCGAGCCGCCCGTCACGGGTGCGGACGTGCTGGCTCGCGATCGCCAGGCCCAGCCCGGTGCCGCGTGGCGCGCCTTCGCCGCCGCCCCGCCAGAACCGCCGCACCGCGCGCTCGCGGTCCTCTGTGGACAGTCCGGGACCGTCGTCGGCGACCGACAGGGTCGCGGTGCCCGCCGCCGGATCGGTGCTCCAGCGCGCGGTGATGGTGGCGCCGCGCCCGGCGTAGTGCACGGCGTTGTCGAGCAGGACGTCGAGGATCTCGGCGAGCTGGCCTTCGGAACAGCGCACGAGGACCGGCTCGGAGTGCCCGTCGGCGGGCACGATCTTCGCGCCCGCCTTGTCCGCGGCCGGACGCCAGGCGTCCACGCGCTCGGAGAGCACCGACGGCAGATCGCACGGCTCGTCCTCGGCGGCGCCCGCCGCCAGCCGGGTCGCCGTGCTCTCCGCGAGCGCCAGCGCGAGCAGGCCGTCGAGCAGCTTCTCCAGCCGCTCGACCTCCGAAACCGTTGCGCGGTAAGTCTTCTGGGCCTCCTCGTCGATGTGCGGCGCGAGCCCGTCGACGCGCAGCCGGAGCGCGGCCATCGGGTTCCGGAGCTGGTGGGAGGCGTCGGCGACCAGCTGATGCTGTTGTTCGGCGGATTCCAGGACGGCGTCGGACATCCGGTTGAACAGCCTCGCCAGCGACCGCAGCTCACCGGGCCCCGCGCGCTCGCGCACCTGCGCGCGATGCCCGGACGCCACCGCGAGGACGCCGGCCTCGAGTTCGGTGAGCGGCCGCAGCATCCAGTGCGCCAGCAGCACGGCGAGCAGCACGAACACCACCGCGACCAGCAGCGCGCCCGCCCCGATCGCGCTCCAGCGGTCGGCGACGTCGGCGGTCGCCGCGGCCACCGACGCCCGGAGCACGACGACGCCCGCCACCCGTGTCCCGGTGCCGACCGGCCGGGCGAACAACGCGGGCTCGCCGGACCACGGCGTGAGCTGCTCGACCTTCGGCGCCGGCTCGTTGCGCATGGTCGCCTCGACGAGCGCGTGCACGGCGGGTTCGGCTGCGGTCATCCCACCCGCCTGCACGAGCGGCACGCGCTGCGCGTTCACCACGACCACGGCCTCGCCGTACAACTCGGCGTACCGATTCGCGTCCGCGGTGAGCGCTCCGGCATCGCGGGAGTCGACGGCTTGCTGGGCCAGCACGACGAAGCGGTCGACGTCCGCGCTGCGGCCGATGACCAGCTGCTGGGTGCGCTGCTCGGCGGTGGAGATCAGCAGCGGTACCGCGAACGCGGCGACCACGGCCAGCGCGAGCGTGACCAGGACGACCAGGAGGCGGGTACGCACCGGGTCAGTCCCGGCCCAGCCGGTAGCCGAAGCCGCGGATGGTGGCGATCAGGCCGGGCCGGTCGAGTTTCGACCGCAGCCCGGTCAGGTGGACGTCGAGCGAGCGGGACACACCGACATGGGCGTCACCCCACACCTCGTCCATCAGCCGCTGCCTGCTGACCGCGGCGCCGGGACGCTCGGCCAGCACGGCGAGGATGTCGAACTCCTTGGTGGTCAGCCCGATGTCGCGGCCCGCGACGAGCACCCGCCGCTTCCCGAGGTCGATTTCGACGTCCTCGATACGGACGACGTCCCCCGCCGGGACGGCGCGGGCCGCGGCACGGCGGACCACGGTGTCCATCCTGGCGAGCAGTTCGGCCTTGCCGACGGGCTTGCGCAGGTAGTCGTCGGCGCCGAGGCGGAGGCCGCGGACCACGGTCCGCTCGTCGCCCAGCGCGGTCAGCACGATGACCGGCACCGCGGAGACCTGGCGCAGTTTGCGCAGCACCTCGAGCCCGTGCAGGTCGGGGAGCATCAGGTCCAGCAGCAGCAGGTCGGCGTGGGGGGGGGGGGGGGGGCCGGGCGGGCCGCCCCGCGCGCCGCCGTGTGGCGGGGGGCGGGGGGCGGGCGGGGGGTGGGGGGGCGGGGCGGCGGCGC
>NZ_JBHYIQ010000008.1:89913-93264 GCF_042739895.1 Amycolatopsis sp. NPDC059021 | reverse complement strand
CCAGCCCCTGGCCCCGTTGCTGGGGGGGGAGAAGCAGTCCCAGCAGCAGCCGGACGGCGCGGGGGGCCCGGCGCGGGGCGGCGCCCCCGCCCGCGACGTGGGTGACCGTGTGCCGGTGGGCGTGCAGGATGTCGGTGAGCGCTTCGGCGATCGCCGGCTCGTCCTCGACCAGCAGCACGCGCACCGTCATCCCTTTCGCCTCAGGCCTCGCGGTCGCGTTCCAGCTCGGAACTGTGCGAGGTCTCGCGCATTGTCCCGTACACGATGAGCGAGACCAGCACGCAGCCCGTGACGTACCAGAAGAACACCGATTCGTGACCCGCGCTCTTCAGCGCCTGCGCGATGAGTTCCGCGGTGCCGCCGAAGATCGCGACGGTGAGCGCGTAGGGCAGGCCGACGCCGAGCGCGCGGATCTTGGTCGGGAACAGCTCGGCCTTCACGATCGCGTTGATCGAGGTGTACCCGGTGACGATCACCAGCCCGGCCAGCATCAGCAGGAACGCGAGCACCGGTTGTTTCGTCGCGCCCATCAGCGTCATGATCGGGACGGTGCAGAGCGTGCCGCCGATGCCGAAGAACATCAGCAGCTTGCGGCGGCCGATCCGGTCGGACAGCTTTCCGGCGAGCGGCTGCAGGATCGCCGCGACGAGGATCGCCGAGAACAGGATGACGGTGACCGTCCGGCGCGGGATGCCCGCGGTGTTCTCCATGAACTTCTGGCTGTAGGTGGCGAAGGTGTAGAAGGACACCGTGCCGCCCAGCGTCAGGCCGACGACGAGCGCGATCTCCTTGGGGTACTTGATCAGCGCGCGCACCGTGCCGCGCTCGCCCGCCTGGCGGCCCGATCCGCCGCTCCTGGCGGTTTCGGCCTGGAAGCTCTCGGATTCGTCCATGCCCCGCCGCAGGTACATGACCACGACCGCGGCCACCGCGCCGACGACGAACGCGATGCGCCAGCCCCACGAAGTCAGCTGCGCCTCGGTGAGGATGCTCTGGAGCAGCAACTGGAGGCCGAGCGCGAGGAGCTGGCCGCCGTAGAGCGTCACGTACTGGAAACTGGAGTAGAACCCGCGTTTGCCGGGAGTGGCCACTTCGGACAGATAGGTCGCGGAGGTGGAGTACTCGCCGCCGACCGAAAGGCCCTGGATGAGGCGCGCGATCAGCAGCAGGATCGGCGCGGCGATGCCGATGTCCTTGTACGTCGGGGTGACCGCGATGAGCAGCGAGCCGAAGGCCATCATCGAGACCGACAGCACCAGCGCGAAGCGGCGCCCGAACCGGTCGGCTATCCGGCCGAGCATCCAGCCGCCGAGCGGCCGCATGAGGAACCCGACCGCGAAAACCGCCGCCGTCCCGAGGAAAGCCGCCGTGGTGTCCTTGGCGGGGAAGAACGATTTCGCGAAGTAAGTGGTGAACGCGGCGTAGGCGTACCAGTCGTACCACTCGATCAGGTTGCCGATCGATCCGCGCAGCACGTTGCCGATGACCCGCCGTTCGCTCGGGCGCGCGGACTCGCTGATCCGGGTTGTCATCCTTGACCTCCTGTGTTGAGGCTCACCATGAACAGTCGGTGACGAACGGGCAAGTACGGGGGGCCGTTCCTAACATCCGCTTAGGACGGTTCGGCTACTCGTAGGTAAGGGTGGCGCGGGTGCGGGGCCTGCGGCGTCAGCCGATAGCCTCGTGGCCGTCAGTGCGGAGACGACGCGAGGAGTGCGGTAGTGGGACGGTCGGTTCTGGTCACCGGGGGCAACCGTGGCATCGGTCTGGCGATCGCCCGGGATCTCGCGGCACAAGGCCACAAGGTGGCCGTCACCCACCGCGGTTCGGGCGCCCCGGACGGGCTGTTCGGCGTTCAGGCCGACGTCACCGACACCGAGCAGATCGACGCGGCCTTCAAGCTCGTCGAGGAGCACCAGGGCCCAGTCGAGGTGCTGGTGTCGAACGCGGGCCTGACCGACGACACGCTGCTGATGCGGATGAGCGAGGACCAGTTCGCCCGCGTGATCGACGCGAACCTGACCGGCGCCTACCGCGTCGCCAAGCGTGCTTCCCGCGGGATGCTGCGGGGCAAGTGGGGCCGGTTCGTGTTCATCTCGTCGGTGGTCGCCCTGGCGGGTTCGGCGGGCCAGGCGAACTACGCGGCGAGCAAGGCCGGGCTGATCGGCTTCGCCCGGTCGCTGGCGCGGGAGCTGGGCTCGCGCAACATCACCTCGAACGTCGTCACGCCGGGGTTCGTGCAGACCGACATGACCGAAGAACTGGGCGAGGAGCGCAAGCAGCAGATCCTCGGCCAGATCCCGGCCGGCCGCTACGCCGATCCGTCGGAAATCGCCGCCGCGGTGCGGTATCTCGCCTCGGAGGAGGCGGGCTACGTCAACGGCGCGGTGCTGCCCGTCGACGGCGGCCTCGGCCTCGGCCACTGACCCCCTCGGTTTCCCCTTCCGATCCACGACCAGGAGGATTCGTGCCCGGACTGCTCGAAGGCAAGCGCCTGCTCATCACCGGCGTCATCACCGACGCGTCGCTCGCGTTCCACGCGGCCAAGATCGCTCAGCAGGAGGGGGCGAAGGTGGTGCTCACCGGCTTCGGCAGGCTGTCGCTCGTCGAGCGCATCGCCAAGCGGCTGCCCGAGGAGGCGCCGGTCCTGGAGCTGGACGTGACCAACCAGGAGCACCTGGACTCGCTGGCGGACCGCGTCCGTGAGCACGTCGACGGCCTCGACGGCGTCCTGCACTCGATCGGTTTCGCCCCGCAGACCTGCCTGGGCGCGCCGTTCTTGGACGCCCCCAGCGACGACGTGAAGGTCGCGGTGGACGTCTCGGCGTTCTCGTTCAAGGCTCTTACCGTGGCCACGCTGCCGCTGCTGAGCCGTGGCGCGTCGATCGTCGGCATGGACTTCGACGCGCGGGTCGCGTGGCCGGTCTACAACTGGATGGGCGTGGCGAAGGCGGCGCTGGAGTCGGTCAACCGCTACCTGGCGAAGGAACTCGGGCCGAAGGGCATCCGGGTCAACCTGGTGTCCGCGGGCCCGATGAAGACGATGGCCGCGAAGTCCATCCCCGGCTTCAGCGAACTGGAGGAGGGCTGGGGCGACCGCGCGCCGCTCGGCTGGGACAGCTCCGACCCGGACCCGACGGCGAAGTCCGTCTGCGCGGTCCTGTCGGACTGGCTGCCCGCCACCACCGGCTCGATGATCATGGTCGACGGTGGCGTCCACGCCCTCGGCATCTGAGCTTTTCGACGGTCCGTGAAGGCCTCCTTCACAGCGCTCATTGCTGTGTATGTGGCCGGGCAGGGTGTTTCGGCCCAGGGGGGGATTAAAAAAGGGCGCAGCCGCCGGCCATGCCA
>NZ_JBHYIQ010000008.1:14180-89903 GCF_042739895.1 Amycolatopsis sp. NPDC059021 | reverse complement strand
GGCCTCCTTCACAGCGCTCATTGCTGTGAAGGAGGCCTTCACGGATATTCAGGCCTGGACGGCGTCGGCGACGCGCCAGCTGTCTTCGAGGAACACGTAGCGGGTGATGAGGCCGTCCGCGTTGACCGCGAGGTCGAGGGCGAAGGCGGACTCGATGACCTTGCCGGTCGCGCGCACCGTCGAGCGGAGGCTGCCGAGCGCGACTGCCCGGTCGTCGTCGCCGAAGAACCGCTCGGCGGTGAACTTGTCACGGTCGAGGTAGTCGCGGTCGAGCGTGGTGAAGAACTCCAGCACCTCGGCACGGGTCCGGCGGCGGCCGATCCACGGGACCACTTCGGTGTTGCCGGGGATGTCCCAATCGACGTCGTCGGCGAACAACGCGGCGGCACCCGCCGCGTCGCCGTCACCGAGCAGGGCGAAAAGCTTCTCGGCCACGATCTTCGCGGTTTCGGACATGATGATCCTCCTTGTGGGGTAAGGAAAACTAGACGCTGACCGGGACGCGTTTCGCGTCGTCGGCGCGTTGGACGACGGCCGTGAGGGTGAGGGCGGCGAGCGTCGCGACAGCGAGCGCCGCGCCGACCCACGCGACGCTCGGGAAGCCGAGCCCGGCGTCGATGGCCAGCCCGCCCAGCCACGGCCCGGCCGTGTTGCCGACGTTGAACGCGGACGTCGTGCTGGCTCCCACCAGCGTCGGCGCGTCGCCCGCGACGGCGTACGTGCGGACGTTGAGCGCCGGATTGGCCGCGAACCCGGCGGCACCGAACACGACGATCGCGATCACGCCGACGGCGGCATCGCGGGTGACGGCCAGGACGAGCAAGGCGAGCAGCGCGAGCCCGACGCTGCCGTACAGCGTGGCGAACGGCCGGGCGTCGGCGAGCTTGCCGCCGACCGTGATCCCGATGAGCGCGCCCACGCCGAACAGCGCGAGGACGCCGGGAACCCAGGCCGATGGCAGGCCGAAGGTTTCGGTGAGCAGCGGGGCGAGATAGCTGAACGCGGCGAAGATCATGGCCTGGCACAACGCGATCACGCCGAGCGCGAGCCACACGCGGGGCCGCCGGTACAGCTGGAGCTCGGTGCGCAGCCGCGGTGCGTCGGTCCCGGCACGCGTCGCCGGGACGAACGCGAGAACGCCTGCTGCGGCGACGAGCGTCAGCACCGCGACCGCCCAGAACGCCGCCCGCCAGCCCGCGTGCTGGCCGATGAAGGTGCCCGCCGGGACACCCACGATGTTCGCCACGGTCAGGCCGCCGACCAGGACGGCGAGCGCCCGGCCGCGGCGGTGCGCGGAAACCAGCGAGATCGTGGTCGCCGCTCCGACGGCCCAGAACCCGGCGCAGGCGAACGCGCTGACGACGCGGGTCGCGAACAGCAGGGCGTATCCCTGCGCCAGCGCGCCGACGACGTGGCTCACGCCGAACACCGCGAGCAGGGTGAGCAGCGTCGTCCGGCGGGGGAGCCGGAGCGTCCCGGCGGCGAGCAGCGGGGCGCCGACCACCATGCCGATCGCGAAGGCCGAGATGAGCAGCCCGGTGTCGGGAATGCTCACCCCCAGGTCGGTGGCCATTCCGGGCAGCAGCCCGGTGATCATGAACTCGGAAGTCCCCAGCGCGAACACGCTGAGCCCGAGCACGTAGACGGCCAGTGGCACGGCTCTCCTCCATTTTGGATAGATCAGTACATAACTTGGCCATGAGTCGGCCGGAAGGGGGTCGGATGGGTCAGTGGGTGGCGATGGCCGACACCGCGATGTCGGCGACCGCTCGCATGGCGTCCGCGCTTTCGCCGCGCCGGGACATCAGCCGCAGCCCGGCGATCGTGCTGTGCACGAACTGGGCGACGTCGGCGGGCTTGCGGTCCTTGGTGATGCTGCCGTCGGCCTGGCCGGCGCGGGCACAGGCGGTCAGCTGGGCGAGATGTGCGGCCGTGTCGGCCTCGATGTGCGCGGTGATTTCCTTGTCCCGCACACCGAATTCGGCCACGGTGTTGACCACGAGGCAACCCCGGCGCGCGTGTTCCAGCTCGTCCTCGATGAGGTCTTCGAGCAGCCGGGCGATCTTTTCGGCGGCGTCTCCGGAACCTTCGAGAACGGCTGTCCTGGCGCGGATGCCCCGTGCGCTGTAGTGGTCGAGCGCGCGCTCGAAGAGGGCTCGCTTGCTGGTGAAGGTGTTGTAGATGCTGCTGCGGCCCAAACCGGTGGCTTCGCACAGGTCCTGGGTGGACGTGCCCTCGTAGCCGCGTGCCCAGAAGGCGTACATCGCGCCTTCGAGCGCGACGGTCTCGTCGAATTCCCGTGGCCTGGCCATGACCCGAGCGTAGCACCGTTTTGTATTGAGTGTTCCAAAAATGGGGCGGCGTGGGGGTGGGGACCGCCACAGCGGCAAGATGACGGGGTGGGTTACGACGCGTTGCTATGGCTTTCGTTCGGTGGTCCCGAAGGGCCCGACGAGGTGATGCCGTTCCTGGAGAACGTCACCAGGGGCCGGGGGGTGCCGAGGGAGCGGCTGCTCGAGGTCGCCGAGCACTATCAGCATTTCGGCGGGGTTTCGCCGATCAACCGGCTCAACCGCGATGCGATCGCGGCGGTGGAGAAGCAGCTCTCGTCGGCGGGCATCGACCTGCCGGTGCGCTTCGGCAACCGCAACTGGCGGCCGATGGTGGAGGACACGCTCGCCGAGCTGGCCAAGGACGGGGCCCGCCGGGTGCTGGTGTTCCCGACCAGTGCCTACGGCGGCTACTCGGCGTGCCGCCAGTACGACGAGGACATCGAGCGTGCCCGCGCCGCGGTCGGCGAAGACGCCCCGGATCTGGTGAAACTGCGGCAGTTCTTCGACCACCCGCTGTTCGTCGGCGCGGTCGCCGACGCGGTCCGCGCGGCGCACGCGAAGCTCGGGAACGCGCCGGGGACGCGGACGGTGTTCTGCGCGCATTCGGTCCCGGAGAGCGCGGACAAGGCGTCCGGCCCGCCGGAGGACGGCGGCAGGCTGTACTCGCGTCAGATCGCCGAAGCCGCCCGGCTGGTGGCGGCCGAGGCGGGCGTCGAGACCTACGACGTCGTGTGGCAGTCGCGGTCCGGACCGCCGCAGGTCCCGTGGCTGGAGCCGGACATCGTCGACCACATCGACGCGCTGCACGCCGAGGGCGTGACCTCGGTCGTGGTGTGCCCGGTCGGGTTCGTCTCGGATCACCTCGAGGTGATCTGGGACCTCGACAACGAGGCCGCCGAACGTGCCGCCGAACTCGGTATGGGCTTCGCCCGCGCGGCCACTCCGGACACCGATCCGCGGTTCGCCGAACTCGTCGTCGAGCTGGTGCGCGAGCACACCGAGGGTGTCCCGGCGCGGAAGCTGTCGGAGTTCCCGGCGCTGGGCTGCACCATCAACGGCAAACCCTGTGCCGTCGGCTGCTGCGAACCCGCGAAACGCCCCGTGAGCTGAAGCTCAGGCTCAGGGCTGGCGGTCGCCCTGCTCGGCGAAGACGCGGACGGCCTCGTTCACCGCGGCGCACCGGGCGATCCGGACCGCGTTGGACAGCGGGCGCAGTGCCTCGGCCCGCTGGTTGACCGCAGACGCCGACAATGCGCCGCCCGGGTCGTCGAGCTGGGCGATCGCGAGGATCGCGGAGATCTCATCGGCTCGTTGCAGCACCCGCAGCGCACGCCCCGGCGTCCCGATGGGCCACTGCACCTTCGGCTGCGCGCGGAGATGCGCGGACAGTTCGGCCCGCACGCCCGGCCGGTCACTCGCGACGTCGAGGGCCTGCAACGCGCCGGCACTGTCCCGGATGGCGTCGGTGAGGGCGTGCTCCGACTCGCCGAGCGGGAAGTACTCCAGCTGCGCCTCGTTTTCCAGCGCGTACGCCGTCCAGCGCATGAGCCCCTCGGCGATCGGCTCCGGCACGAGGCCGTAGGCGATCTCGGGCAGGACGATGGCTTCCCCGCAGCGCAGGGCGGCCTCGGTGAACAGCCCGCCACCCCCGAGCCCCCGGACGTCGCCGGGCACGGGCAGCACCAGATTCACCGTCGTGATGCCCTGCGCGCGCAGGGCGAGCAGGAGATCCACCGGGTTCGCGGCGCGGTTGTACGCGAGCGAGAGGAAGAAGGCTTCCGAGGCTCCGGGATCGCCCGCCACGACGTCATGGGCTTCGCCCCAGGCCTTCAGGGAGTCGAGCACATCGTCGGAGGCGGCGGCTCCGTTGAGCCACGCGGAGGACCAGACCGCGAGGGTCGCACTGGGACGGCACACGACGCCCTATTTTACCCGTACTCCGGAGTGCGGTTTTCCTCGGTAGGGCTGGAGTTGGTCCACGTCGACGTGACGCGGACTCGCGGCTAGCGTCGTAGTGGTGAACGTCGCTCCAGACTCTCTTCCCCGCACCGCCGGGGCACTTCGCGAGGCCGGCTACCGGCCCCGCTCGATCAGCCAGGAGATCCACGACAACCTGCTCGCCGCGTTGCGGGCGGGAGAGGACGCCTGGCCGGGCATCGTCGGGTTCTCCCGCACGGTGCTGCCCCAGCTCGAACGCGCGCTGCTCGCCGGACACGACGTCGTCCTGCTCGGCGAGCGTGGCCAGGGCAAGACCCGCCTGCTGCGCACGCTGGCCGGCCTGCTCGACGAATGGACCCCGGTGATCGAGGGCTCCGAACTCGGCGAGCACCCGCTCGAACCGATCACCCCCGCGTCGATCCGCCGCGCCGCCGAACTCGGCGACAACCTGCCGGTCGCCTGGCGTCATCGCAGCGAGCGCTACACCGAGAAGCTCGCCACGCCGGACACGTCCGTCGGCGACCTGATCGGCGACGTCGACCCGGTGAAGGTCGCCGAAGGCCGCAGTCTCGGCGACCCCGAGACCATCCACTTCGGACTCGTGCCGAGGGCGCACCGCGGCATCGTGGCGATCAACGAGCTGCCCGACCTCGCCGAGCGCATCCAGGTCGCGCTGCTCAACGTCATGGAGGAACGCGACATCCAGGTCCGCGGCTACACGCTGCGGCTGCCGCTGGACGTGCTGCTCGTGGCGACCGCGAACCCCGAGGACTACACCAACCGCGGCCGCATCATCACCCCGCTCAAGGACCGCTTCGGCGCGGAGATCCGCACGCACTACCCGCTCGACGTCGAGGCCGAGGTGGCGGTGGTGCGACAGGAGGCGAACCTCGTCGCGGAGGTCGGCGAGCCGCTGCTGGAGGTCCTCGCCCGGTTCGTGCGGAACCTGCGGGACTCCCCGGTGATCGACCAGCGTTCCGGCGTGTCGGCCCGGTTCGCGGTCGCGGCGGCCGAAACCGTCGCCGCGGCGGCGCTCCGGCGGTCGGCGCTGACGGGCGAAGAGCCCGCGGTCGCGCGTCCGGTGGATCTCGACGCCGTGCCCGCCGTGCTGCGCGGGAAGATCGAGTTCGAACCCGGCGAAGAAGGCCGCGAGATCGAGCACCTCGTGCACCTGCTGCGCCGTGCGGTCGCGGAGACCGCCCGCGAGCGGTTCGCCGGGCTCGACCTGCGCCCGCTGTCGGACGCCGTCGCGGACGGTCATCTGGTGGCGACCGGCGAGCGCGTGCCGGGCAAGGACGTGCTGTCCGCGCTCCCGGAACTGCCGGTCCTGCACGAGGTCGCGCAGCGCGCGGGGGTGTCGGCCGACGAACCCGCCGGGCGCATCGCGGCGGCGGTCGAACTCGCGCTGGAGTCGCTGTTCCTCGCCCGCCGGGTCGGCAAGGACTCCGACGACTCGACCACCGTGTACGGGCAATGACAGCCGTCCCCGAGGGTTACTCCTACGGTCCGTGGCACGACGGGCCCGATCCGCTCGCGCCGCCCGCGGATCTGCGGGACGCGCTCGACGAGATCGGCCGCGACGTCATGGGCGGTGCCTCGCCGCGGTCCGCGCTGGAGGAGCTGCTGCGCCGGGGCACCGAGCGCACGGCGGGTCTCGACGAGCTGACCCGGCGGCTCTGGCAGCGTCGTTCGCAGATCCAGCGGCGGCACCGGCTCGACGGCACGCTGCAGGAGGTCCAGCGGCTGCTCCAGGAAGCCCTGGACGCCGAACGCCGTGCGTTGTTCCCCGATCCCGACGACGACGCGCGGTTCCGCGAGGCCCAGCTGGACGCGTTGCCGCCGGGCACGGCCGCGGCGGTCCGCGAGCTCGCCGAGTACGACTGGCGCTCCGAGCAGGGGCGCGAGAACTACGAGGAAATCCGCAACCTGCTCGGCCGTGAGCTGATGGATTCGCGGTTCCAGGGCATGAAACAAGCCCTGCAGAACGCGGGCCCGGAGGACGTCGAACGCGTCAACCAGATGCTGTCGGACCTCAACGCGCTGCTGAGCGCCCACGCGCGGGGCGTGGACGACATCGCCGAGCGGTTCTCGGAGTTCATGCGCCGCCACGGCGAGTTCTTCCCGGAGAATCCCCGGAACGTCGAGGAACTCATCGACGTCCTCGCGGCGCGTTCCGCCGCCGCGCAACGGATGCTGAACTCGATGACCGACGAGCAGCGCGCCGAACTCGCCGAGCTGACCCAGCAGGCGTTCGGTGATCCGCGGCTCGCCCAGCAACTGTCCACTCTGGACGCTCAGCTCCAGGCGCTGCGGCCCGGCGAGGACTGGACGTCTTCGGAGCGCTTCCGGGGCCAGGATCCGCTGGGGCTCGGTGAAGGCGCGCAGGCGATGGCCGATCTGGCGGAACTGGACGCGCTCGCCGAGCAGCTCGGCCAGTCCTATCCCGGCGCGCGGCTGGAGGACATCGACCTCGAAGCCCTCGAACGCCAGCTCGGCCCCGACGCGGGCGTCGACGCGCGGCGACTGTCCGAACTGGAGCGTGAGCTGCGCCGTCAGGGCCTGTTCGAACGGGCGCCGGACGGCACGCTTCACTTGTCGCCCAAGGCATTGCGCCGCCTGGGCGAGACCGCGCTCGCCGAGGTGGTGAACGCGCTGCGCGGCAAGGCGGGGGAGCGCGAGACGGAGTCCGCGGGCGCGGCGGGCGAGCCCACCGGCGCGAGCAGGCCGTGGCGGTTCGGGGACATGCAGCCCTGGGACGTGCCGCGCACCGTGCGCAACGCTGTGCTGCGTTCGGTGTCGGCAGGCGGTGGCCCGGTGAAGCTGGACGTCGAGGACGTCGAGGTGGTGGAGACCGAGCACCGGTCCCGTGCCGCGGTCGCGCTGCTGGTGGACACGTCGTGGTCGATGGTCCAGGAAGGCCGCTGGCTCCCGATGAAACGCACCGCGCTCGCGCTGCACCAGCTGATCAGCACCCGGTTCCGCAACGACGCGCTGCAGCTGATCACCTTCGGCCGCTACGCGACGTCGGTGGAGCTCCCGGAGCTGATCGGCCTGGAGGGGACCTGGGAGCAGGGGACCAACGCCCACCACGCGCTGCTGCTGGCAGGCCGGCACCTGCGACGGCATCCCGACGCGCAGCCGGTGGTGCTGATGGTCACCGACGGCGAGCCGACCGCGCATCTGGAACCGGACGGCGAAGCCGAGTTCGCGTATCCGCCGGAGCCCCGGACCATCCACAAGACACTGTCCGAAGTGGACAGAGTGGCCAAGCTGGGTGCCGCGGTGACGGTGTTCCGGCTCGGTGACGACCCGCGGCTGACGGCGTTCGTCGAGATGATCGCGCGGCGCTCGGGCGGCCGGGTCCTCGCGCCGGATCTGGACGGGCTGGGCGCGGCGGTGGTGAGCGACTTCCTGCACACCCGCCGCCGCTGACCGGGCCACGTCCCCATCCAGCCGTGTTCCGGCGACGAATCACCCTCCGGCCGGGTTGCCGGCGTGCGAGGCTTGACCCTCACGCCACGTGAGGCGACACGGTGGACGTCGTCAGGGCCGGAACGGCCGGAGGAGAGGCACGATGGGGTACCCGGTGGGAAAGGTCGCCAGGCTGGCCGGCGTCACCGTCCGCACACTGCACCACTACGACGAGATCGGGCTGCTCTCGCCGAGCACGCGGACCACGGCGGGCTATCGCAGTTACGGCGAGGACGACCTCGACCGGCTGCAGCGCATCCTGTTCTACCGGGAACTCGGATTCGGCCTCGAGACGATCGCGGACATCCTCGACGATCCCCATGCCGGGGCCGTCGAGCAACTGCGGCATCAGCGCGCGCTGCTCACGGAGCGGATCGCGCGGCTGAGCCGGATGGTCGAGGTCGTCGAACGCGTGATGGAGGCGAAACTGATGGGCAACGCGTTGACGCCCGAGGAGAAGTTCGAGGTGTTCGGCGGTTTCCGCGAGCCGCCGGGCTACGAGGAGGAGGCCGTGCGCCGCTGGGGGCACACTCCGGAATGGCAGGCGCGGGTCCCCGAGACGTCCAAACAGGACTGGATCGACGGCGAGCGGGTCCGCGAGGACTGGGTCCGCAGGTTGCTCGCCCTGGTGGACGGGGGAGCGGGGCCGGACGGTGAGGAGGCCATGGCGCTGGCCGAGGAGCACCGCGCGATGCTCGGCCGGTTCATGGGGGAGTGCGGCTACGAGACGCACCAGCGCGTCGGCGAGTTGTACGCGACCGAGCCCGTGCAGCTCGGGTTCCTGATCCGCGAGCCGGACCAGCGGCCGGGGATCGGCGAGTTCGTGCGGGACGCGATCCGGGCGAACGCGGCCCGCGCCGCCCGGTAGGCCGGTGGGGGGGGGGGGGGGGGGGGGGGGGGGGGCCCCCCCCCCCCACTGCTCCGGTCGTGATGTTTTCCCACCGGGCGAGAGACGGTCGGCGGCGATGCTTAGAGTCGAGGGTATGCAGACTTGGTCATCGGTCGACGTGCCCCGCATCCCGGGTACCCCTCGTCCGCTGCGGCTCCACGACACCGCGACCGGGCAGACCCGCCCGACCGCGCCGGGGGAGACCGCTCGGATGTACGTGTGCGGTATCACCCCCTACGACGCGACCCACCTGGGGCACGCCGCGACGTATCTGGCGTTCGACCTGGTCAACCGCCTGTGGCGGGACGCCGGGCACGAGGTCCACTACGTGCAGAACGTCACCGACATCGACGAGCCGCTGCTGGAGCGCGCCGAGCGGGACTCCGACGACTGGATCGTGCTCGGCATGCGCGAGACGGCCCTGTTCCGGGAGGACATGGAGGCGCTGCGCGTCATCCCGCCGCGCGAGTTCGTCGGCGCCGTCGAGAGCATCCCGGAAATCATCGAGGTGATCGCGAAGCTGCTCGCCAACGGCAGCGCGTACCGCGCCGACGACCCGGAGTACCCCGACGTCTACTTCGACCACACCGCGACCGGGCGCTTCGGCTACGAGTCGAACTACGACGCCGAGACGATGGCGAAGTTCTTCGCCGAACGCGGCGGTGACCCGGAGCGGCCGGGCAAGCGGCACCCGCTCGACGCGCTGTTGTGGCGCTCCGCGCGGCCCGGTGAACCCTCGTGGGAGTCCGAACTGGGCGCGGGCAGGCCGGGCTGGCACATCGAGTGCAGCGCGATCGCCGTCAACCGGCTTGGGCTCGGCTTCGACGTCCAGGGCGGCGGCTCCGACCTGGTGTTCCCGCACCACGAGTTCAGTGCCGCGCACGCCGAGGCGGTGGCCGGGGACGGGCCGTTCGCGCGGCACTACGTCCACGCCGGGATGATCGGCCTCGACGGCGAGAAGATGTCGAAGTCGCGGGGGAACCTGGTCTTCGTCTCCCGGCTGCGCGCCGACGGGGTGGACGCCGGGGCGATCCGGCTCGCGTTGTTCGCCGGGCACTACCGCGCCGACCGGCCGTGGACCGCGGAGCTGCTGGCCGACGCCGAGGCCCGCCTCGCGCGCTGGCGGGAAGCGGTTTCCCTGCCCGCGGGACCGGAAGCCGCGGACACGATCGACCGCCTCCGCGATCGCCTCGCCGACGACCTCGACACCCCGAAGGCACTGGCGGCCGTCGATGCCTGGGTGACCGCCGCCTTGCGCCGCGACGGCACCGACCCGGAGGCGCCGGGGCAGCTCAAGGCCGCCGTCGACGCCCTCCTCGGCATCGCCCTCTGACGCAAACACTTGGCGTGGCCGGGAACCTGGCCACGCCAAGTGTATAACGACCTATACGGCGTGCTGATAAACGGCCTGCTGATCAAGCGTTCAAGCCGATCCGGGAAGCGGCGGCACGCCGGTACTCGCTGGGATTGGTGCCACGGACGCGTTTGAACGCCGCGCTGAACCCGAACGGGTCGGCGTACCCCACTGTGCGGGCGATATCGGCGATGGTCGCCGTCTCCTGCTCGACCAGCAGATCGGCCGCGAGCGTCATGCGCCAGCGGGTGAGGTAGGCCAGGGGTGGTTCGCCGACCAGCTCGGCGAACCGCTTGGCCAGCGTCGAGCGCGACACCCTGGTGCGTTCGGCCAGCGCGCCGACCGTCCATGGCGCCGCCGGTTCGGCGTGCAGCAGGCGAAGCGCGTGGCCGACCACCGGGTCCCGTTGCGCGGCCCACCAGGCCGGGGGCTCGCCGCCGGGCCGGTCGAACCACTCGCGCAGCGTGCAGACCAGCATCCAGTCCAGCAGCCGGTCGAGCACGACCTGCTGACCCGGCGCGTCGACGGCGACCTCGGCGGCGAGATGGTCCAGTACGGCGTCCGCGGCGCTGTCGGCGTCCACGCGCAGCACGACGGGCAGCGCGTCCAGCAGCCGGCGGCTGATCTCGCCGCGTACCGGATAGGCGCCGACGATCAGGGTCGTCGCACCGGGGGCGCGATCGGCCTCCTCGTCGTTGTCGTGCCAGCCGAGCCGGTGCGTGGTCCCGCCCTGCTCGGGTGTCGCGCAGAACTCGCCGCAGGCGACCGCTTCGGCCGCGGTGCCGATCTCGTCGACGAAGGTGAACGTCGCGGGACCACGCACGATGATCGTCTCGCGGGCGCGAAGCGGTTCCGGTGGATGGTGCTCCGGCACGATCCAGCCCGCTCCGGTGAGGAGGGTGCACAGGGTCAGCGGCGCACCGTCGACGAAGTGCAGTGCCCAGGGCGGGGACAGGGTCGAGCTGCCGAACAACGAGCCGTGGGCTCGGACCCCGCGGATCAGATCACTGAACGCGTCCACCTCGACGAGGTTAGACGAATACACAGGCGATCCGGCTTTCTACCTATGGGCTCGTCCGAGCCGGGCGTGTTCAATCGGCGTCATGAGTACCGACACCAGTTCGCTGACGCCCCAGGATCTCGAGTTTCTCCGGCGCCCGCTGCACGGATTCCTGTCCGTGGCAGCGGGGCCGCTCCCGCCGCAACCTCGGCCGGTGTGGTTCGAGGCCACCGCCGAGGGCACGATCCAGCTGTTCACGGAGCCGGACGCGCTCAAGGTGCGGCGCCTGCGCCGCGACCCCCGCGCCTCGATAGTCGTCGCCGCTCCGGTGGGTGAACGCGAACGCTGGCTCTCGGTCGCCGGGCGCACCACGGTGGAACCCGGCGGAGCCCACGAACTGGCCGCCCGCCTGGCCGCTCGCTACTGGGATCTCGACGACCCGGCCCGCTCCGAGGATCTCGCCGGGCTCGAGGCCTCGGAGCTGGTTCGTCTCGTCATCCACCCGGAAACCGTGAGCCGGTACCAGTACTGAGCTACGCGATCTTGCCGTCGGCGAGTTCGAGCCGGTCACCGGTCCAGTCCCGGCGCAGCCAGCGGTCGTGCGAGGCGATCACCACCGCGCCGGGTGCCGAGCCCAGCGCGGCGAACAACTCCTCGGCCAGTGCCAGCGAGATGTGGTTCGTCGGCTCGTCGAGCAGGAGCACGTCCGGCGGCTGGGCGAGCAGCACCGCGAGCGCGAGACGACGACGCTGACCGACCGAGAGCGCGCCGACCGGCCGCCCGAGATCGCGGGAGGCGAGCAGGCCGAGCCGGCTCATCGGCGGAGCCTGCTCGCCCAGCGCCTCCCGGTAGACCTGATGCGCGGTCTTGGCCGGATCGTCGAACTCGACGTCCTGATCGAGCATCCCGACCCGCACCCCGTGTCCGAAGTGGACAGTTCCGCTCGCCGGCGTGAGCCGCCCCGCCAGCACGGACAGCAGCGTCGACTTGCCCGCGCCGTTGCCGCCGGTGACGAGCAGCCGGGCCGCGCCGGTGACGTCGAGCCGGGGCACGCTGAGCCGTCCGGGGACCTCCAGCTCGCGGACCGAGATGGCGGGTCCGTCCCCGGTGGCCTTGCCGGTCAGCGCGGCGGCGAAGCGCAGGGGAGCGGGTGGTTTGCGGACCTGATCGCGTTCGAGGTCCTCGAGCCGTTGCTGCGCGTCGCGCACCCGGCGGGAGATCGTCTTCTGGACGCGTGCGCCCTTGAAGTGGTGGATGAACTTGTCGTTGTCCCTCGGTCCTCGGCCGTAGGCGACGTTCCGCGCGGTGACCGCGACAGTCTCGCGAAGCTCTTTGAGCTCCTCCTGTTCCTCGGCGTACCGCTGCTCCCAGCGGGCACGTTCGGCCCGTTTCTGCCCGAGATAGGCGGAGTACGAGCCGCCGTAGCGCGTCGCGCCACCGACCAGGCGATCCGCCGGGGCCGGGTCGAGATCGACGATGTCCGTGCACACCGCGTCGAGGAACACGCGGTCGTGCGAGGACAGCACCACGACGCCGGTGAGTTCGGCGAGATGGCGTTCGAGGAACTCCATCGCCGCGTCGTCGAGGTGGTTCGTCGGCTCGTCCAGCAGCAGCGTCTCGGGACGGCGGACGAGCAGCGCCGCGAGCCCGAGCCGGGAGCGCTGGCCGCCGGACAGCGTGCCGAGTTCCCGCCGTGGGTCGATTCCGCCGAGTCCGAGCCCGTCGCAGACGAGTTCGGCGCGCCGGTCGGCGTCCCACAGATCATGGGCCTGCGCCCAGTCGAGCACCTGGCCGTACTCCTCGAGCACAGCGACGTCGTCGGGCCGCTCCGCCATCGTGGCGGTGAGTTCGTCGAGCCGCACGGTGGCCGCGCGGATCTCGGCGAGCGCGTCGTCGATGACGTCGGAGAACGTGGCCGTGGCGGGGAACGGCAGCTCCTGGAGGAGGAAGCCGAGGTCCTCGCCGCGCCGGATCTCCCCGGAGCGCGGTTCTTCGAGCCCGGCGAGCAGCCGCAGCAGCGTCGACTTCCCGGCGCCGTTCTCGCCGACGAGGCCGACGCGCTGGCCGGCCGAAGCGGTGATCGAGACGCCGTTGAGTACGACGCGGGCGCCGTAGCCGAAGACGAGGTCGTTGGCCTGCAAGGAAAGCGTACGAGACATGGAGCATCACCGAGCCCTGGGTGGAATGCGGGAATCCCCACCGGGCGTCGTGGCGCACGGGAGCGTCGGCTCGACCGGGCGCGGCCTCGGAAGCGGGGAGGGGCGCGGTTCAGTTCCTCATAGTGCGGTCAGCTTAACGCAACACCAGTAGAGTTAGTCAACTCGGTATGACGCGGGTCACGTGGCCGGGTGATTCCCGCAGCCGCGTCGTCTCGCGTTCGGCGATCGCCCGGCCGTCGGCAAGGAACCCGAGCAGGGCGGTGAGCTGGCGGCGGTCGAAGCCGCCGAGCCGGTCGCCGAAGAACCGGGCCAGCGGTGCGTACAGCTCGGCGAGTTCGGCAAGGCGGTCGGGGAGTGGCCGCACGGCGAGCCGGCGCCGGTCGGCCGGATCCGGGACGCGTTCGACGAGCCGGGCGCGCTCCATGCGGTCGAGCATCCGGGTGAAGGCACCGGTGGTCATGCCGAGCAGGCCCGCGAGCTCGGTCGGGGAATCCGACACGCCGCCGCTGACCAGGTGCAGGCAGTGCAGCTCGGTGGCGGTCACCCCGAGGCGCTCGGCGACGGCGGCGTGGAACCGCACGGTGGAGCTGAGGAAGTGGGGAAGCGCCAGCGCGGCGGCTGTCGCGAGTTCTCGCTGGTCGGGCACGTCGGCGTCCAAAGCAGTAGCGAACGGAGGCAGTCGCTGCCCTGTGCAGTGACTGACACGGCAAGGATATCGGAAGCCGTTGACACCTCGCAGATCGGCTGCAACTCTGAAAGGATAATTTCGAAAGAAGCCTTTCAGATGGGGGATCGATGACTCGGCTGCCACCGCGCAAGCGGATCGAGGACGTGGAGCTGATGCGGGCGCTGGCCCATCCGTTGCGCTCCGCGGTCCTGGATCACCTGATGGCCGTCGGCCCGCGCACGGCGAGCGAATGCGCGGCCGCGGTCGGGTCGACGGCGTCGAACTGCAGCTGGCACCTCCGGCAGCTCGCGCAGTACGGCCTGGTGGAGCGGGCCGAGGCCGAGGACGGCCGCGAACGTCCCTGGCAGGCCTGCCAGGTGGGTCTCGATCTGGGCGATCTGGACGACCCGGCCTCACGGCGGGCCCGGCTCGCGGTCGTCGGCACGGCGCTCGCGCGAGAGCAGGAGCTGACCCGGCGATTCCTGGACACCGTGGACGAGCTGGAGCCGGCGTGGCGGGACGCGAGCGGCCTCAGCACCTACGCGCTGCGGGTGACCCCGGCCGAGCTGGCCCGGCTGACGGACGCGATCGACGCGCTGGTCCGGCCGTACGTGGGAGCGATCAGAACGGACGCTCCGGAGGACGCGCGCCCGGTGCACGTCGGCCTGCGAGCCTTCCCGCGGATCGCGCCGGACGGGCGGCCGGACGCGTGAGGGGGCCGCTGGGGGAGCCGGGTTTCGGGCGGTTGTGGGTGGCGGCGTTCTTCGCCGAAAGCGCCGAGTGGATGCTCCAGGTCGCCCTGCCGGTCCATCTGTTCCGCACCACCGGTTCGGCGACGTCGACGGCGTTGAGCATCGTGCTCGGCATGCTGCCGATGGTGCTGCTGAGCCCGCTCGCGGGAGTGGTCGCGGATCGGTGGGACCGGCGGCTGGTCATGTGCGCGGTGTCCGTGGGCCAGGCACTCGTGGTGCTGCCGCTGCTGTCGTTGTCCGGGGCAGCGGTCGTGTACGTCGTCATGGCGGCGCAAGCGGGACTGGCCGCGGCGTTCGAACCGGCGCGCAGCGCGCTGGTGCCGCAGCTCGTCGGCGTCGGCGAGGTCACCGCGGCGAACGGCCTGATGAGCGTCAACGGGAACGTCGCACGGCTGGCCGGAGGCTGGCTCGGCGGTGCGCTGCTCGGCGCGTCCGGTCTCGGCGCGGTGGTGACCGGGTACGTCGCCGCGCTCGCGCTGGCGGTGATTCTCCTGCTCAAACCGTTCGGCCGTAAGGAAAATACCCCAGGCGCCGCGGTGCCCGAGCCGATGCTCCGGGCCTGGCTGGACGGTCTGCGGGAGGTGGCCCGGCACAGGCGGCTCCGCCCGGTCGGCGCAGCGGTGGTGCTCGGGTCGGTGGCCCAGGGCATGTTCCTGGTGCTCTTCGTGGTCTATGTGCTCGACACCCTGGGCGGCAGCGAAGCCGACGCCGGTCTGCTGCGCGGTGTCCAGGCGATCGGGGGCTTGACGGCCGGACTCGCGCTGGCGACGATCGCCCGCCGGATCGCGCCCGTCGCGTTACTGGGCTGGGGTGCGCTGGCCATGGGCGTGCTGTCCGCAGTGATCTGGAACCTCGCGGCCGTGACGACGGCGATCGGGGTGTATGCGGGGCTGTTCATGGCCGTGGGCGCACCGGCGGTCCTGGTCGGCGCCGGGCAGCTCGCCGAGGTCCAGAGCGTCGTCCCGCCGGAGCGGGCGGGTCGCGTGCTCAGCACGGTGTTCGCGGTGGTTTCCGCGGGCTTGTCGGCGGGCGCGCTGCTCACGGGCGCGTTGATCCCGGTGGTCGGCTCGGCGGCTTTGCTCGACGCCCAAGCGGGTCTCTACCTTCTGGCGGGCCTGATCGTGCTCGTCGCGCACCGGACTTCTAGGCGGAGGTGGGAATATCGTCCGGCGCTCCTCGGAGGCGGGCGAAAAGCAGGGCTTGCGGGACGTCCTCGTCCGGGTCGAGCAGCAGCTGGGCTTCGACGGTGAATCCGGCGTCACGCAGCCAGTCCGCCACCTGCTCGGGCTGCCGGTGGTGGACCTGGACCTTCATGGGATGCCCGCCGTAGCCCGTGGTTTTCAGCCGGACCTCGTGCCCGACGTGAAAGCCGATGAGCAGCGCCCCGTCGCGGCGCAGCACCCGCCGGAAATGCCCGAAAACCGACGGCACCACGCTGTCGGGCAGGTGGATCAGCGACCACCAGGCGAGGAGACCGGCGACCGAACCGTCGGCGAGATCCAGGTCGGTCATCGACCCGACCGCGAACCGGAGACCGGGATGGTCACGCCGGGCCACCTCGATCATCGCGGGGGAGAGGTCGATGCCGAAGGCGTCGAGGCCCAGCCCGGCCAGGTGGGCGGTGACGTGCCCCGGCCCGCAGCCCACATCCGCCACCTGTCCGTCCCCGGCCGCCCGCACGGCGTCGGCGAACAAGGCCAGCGCCGCCCGCAAGTACGGCGCGCCGTCGACAACGCCACGGAGTTGATCGGCGTAACTGACAGCGACCGTGTCGTAAGACGTGCGAGTGTCCGCCAGCCAGTCTTCCGCGTCCATGGCCGACACCCTAGGGCTCGGCAGGACCGCGTTCGCGGGTTTTCGGTGTGTGCGATTCGTCGTTCACCGTCGCGTCCGGCGCCGGGATGGTTACCGTGGTGGAGTGCCACATCTCTTCGCCACCAGCGACCTCCACGTGACCCATGAGGGCAACGCCCCGATCGTCGACGACGTCGTCCCGGAATCCCCGGACGACTGGTTGCTGGTCGCGGGGGACGTCGCGGAACGGGCCGAGTCGGTCATCGAGACGTTGCGGGTGCTGCGCGAGCGGTTCGCGAAGGTGATCTGGACGCCGGGGAACCACGAGCTGTGGACCACCGGCAAGGACGAATGCCAGCTGCGTGGCCAGGCGCGGTACGAGCACCTGGTCGAGCGCTGCCGGGCGATCGACGTGCTCACGCCGGAGGACGAGTTCCCGGTGTGGCCGCACGCGGCGCGCCCGCTGACGATCGCTCCGCTGTTCGTGCTCTACGACTACAGCTGGCGCACGCCCGCCGCCGAGGGCAAGCCGCTGGAGGTCGCGTTGCAGCAGGCCCGCGACGCCGGGGTGGTCTGCACGGACGAGTACTTCCTCCACCCCGACCCCTACCCGACGCGCCAGGCCTGGTGCGCGGACAGGCTCAAGACCAGCATCGAGCGGCTCGACGCGATCCCGGCCGAGCACGGCACGATCCTCATGTCGCACTGGCCGCTGCACCGGCACCCGACGGCGCCGCTCTACTGGCCCGAGTTCGCGCTGTGGTGCGGGACGACCCGGACCGAGGACTGGCATCTGCGCTACCGCGCGGAGGTCGCCGTCTACGGGCACCTGCACATCCCGCGCACGACCGAGGCGGACGGCGTCCGGTTCGAGGAGGTGTCGCTCGGCTATCCGCGCGAGTGGCGCAAGCGGGCCCGTGGCCCGGTCCCGCTGCGCCGCATCCTCTGGCCGTCCTGACGCCCGGCGGTACCGCTCAGCGCAGGCCGGGGCCGTCCTGTCCCGGCCTGCGGCGGCGCAGGTAGCGCTCGAACTCGGCGGCGATCTTGTCGCCGCTCACGTCTTCCAGCGTGAATTCGCTTTCCGCGTCGCCGCGTTCCTCCAGGCCGCGGACGTACTCGCTGATCTCCTCGTCCTCGTCGGCCATCTCGGTGACCGTGCGCTGCCACTCCTCGGACTGCTCCGGGAGCGCGCCGAGCGGGATCTCGACGTCGAGGACGTCCTCGAGCTTGCGCAGCAGCGCGAGGGTGGCCTTCGGCGACGGCGGGTGCGAGACGTAGTGCGGGACCGCGGCCCAGATGGACACCGCCGGGATGCCCGCCTGGACGCAGTAGTCCTGCAGGACCCCGGTGATGCCGACCGGGCCCTGGTAGTTGTTCAGGTCGAGGTGGAACAGGGACGCGGTCTCCTTGTCGTACGCGGTCCCGGTGACCGGCACGGGCCGGGTGTGCGCGGTGTCGGCGAGCAGCGCGCCGAGGGTGACGACGACGGCGACGTCGAGCTGCTGGATGTGCTCGAGCAGCTCGGCGCAGAACGCCCGCCAGCGCATGTTCGGCTCGGGCCCCTGTACCAGGATGACGTCGCGGTCGAGCCCGTCCGGACGGCACACCGACAGGCGCGTGGTCGGCCAGTCGATCCGCCGGGTGACCCCGTCCACCATGCGGACGGTGGGCCTGCTGACCTGGTAGTCGTAGTAGTCGTCGGGGCTCAGCTCGGCCAGCGCGGTGGCGTCCCAGTTGAGCTGCAGGTGCTCGACCGCCCTGCTGGCCGCGTCGCCCGCGTCGTTCCAGCCTTCGAAGGCGACGACCATCAGGGGGCGGTTCTCTTCGGCGCGATCGTGCTCCGGGGCGCTGCCCGGTTCACCGGATCGCTGGGTTTCGTCGACGGGCTCACTCACTTGACCAGCCTACGACGCTGCCGCCGTACGCTGTTCAGCATGTCCGATCGCCTCACCTCGCCGTTACTCGACGCGCTCCGCACCCGGGTCCTGGTAGCCGATGGTGCGATGGGGACCGCGCTGCAGGCGCACGACCTCGGCCTGGACGATTTCGCAGGTCTGGAGGGGTGCAACGAGATACTGAATATCACCCGTCCGGATGTAGTCCGCGGTATCCATCGGGGGTATCTGACGGCCGGCGCGGACCTCGTCGAGACGAACACGTTCGGTGCCAACTACGCGAACCTGGCCGAATACGACATCCCCGAGCGGATCTTCGAACTCGCCGAGGCCGGAGCCCGCCTGGCCCGCGAGGTGGCCGACGAGTTCTCGACGCCGGAGCGGCCACGGTTCGTCCTCGGCTCCGTCGGCCCCGGCACGAAGCTGCCGACACTGGGGCACGCCCCCTTCACCACTCTGCGTGACGCCTACGTCGAGGAGGTCCGCGGTCTGGTGGCGGGCGGCGCGGACGCGGTCATCGTCGAGACCACCCAGGACATCCTCCAGACGAAGGCCTCGATCATCGCGGCGCACCGCGCGATGGCCGCCGAGGGCAGGCGTATCCCGATCATCGCCTCGATCACCGTGGAGACGACCGGGACGATGCTGCTCGGCACCGAGGTCAACGCCGCGCTCGCCGCGCTGGAGCCGATGGGCATCGACCTGATCGGGCTCAACTGCGCGACCGGGCCCGCCGAGATGAGCGAGCACCTGCGGCAGCTGTCCAAGCACGCGCGGGTACCGCTGTCGGTCATGCCGAACGCCGGACTGCCCGAGCTGGGGCCGGACGGCGCCGTCTACCCGCTGAGCCCGGAAGGCCTGGCCGAGGCGCTGACCGGGTTCGTCGAGGAATTCGGCGTCGGGCTGGTCGGCGGCTGCTGCGGTACCACCGACGAGCACATCCGGCAGCTCGCTGCGGCGGTCGCCGGGCTGCGGCCCGCCGAGCGCCGTCCGCGCCCGGAGCCCGGCGTGTCGTCGCTGTACCAGGCCGTGCCGTTCCAGCAGGACGCCAGCGTGCTGATGATCGGCGAGCGGACCAACGCCAACGGCTCCAAGGCCTTCCGCCAGGCCATGCTCGACGGCCGCTTTGAGGACTGCGTCGAGATCGCCCGCGACCAGACCCGCGACGGCGCGCACCTGCTCGACCTGTGCGTCGACTACGTCGGCCGGGACGGCGAGGCCGACATGGCGGAGCTGGCCGGACGGCTCGCGACGGCGTCGACGCTGCCGATCATGCTCGACTCCACCGAGGTCGGAGTGCTGCGCGCCGGTCTGGAGCGCCTCGGCGGCCGGTGCGCGATCAACTCGGTGAACTACGAGGACGGCGACGGGCCCGAGTCGCGCTTCCAGAAGGTCATGGCGATGGCCAGGGAGTTCGGCGCCGCGGTGGTCGCGCTGACCATCGACGAGGAGGGCCAGGCCCGCACCGCGGACAAGAAGGTCGAGATCGCCGCGCGGCTGATCGAGGACATGACCGGCAACTGGGGCCTGCGGCAGAGCGACATCATCATCGACACCCTGACCTTCACGATCTGCACCGGCCAGGAGGAGTCGCGCAAGGACGCGATCGAGACGATCGAGGCGATCCGCGAACTGAAGCGGCGCTACCCGGACGTGCAGACCACGCTGGGGCTGTCGAACGTCTCCTTCGGGCTCAACCCGGCCGCCCGCCAGGTGCTGAACTCGGTGTTCCTGCACGAATGCGTCCAGGCGGGCCTCGACACCGCGATCGTGCACGCGTCGAAGATCCTGCCGATGGCGCGTATCCCGGACGAGCAGCGTGCGGTCGCGCTCGACCTGGTCTACGACCGCCGCCGGGACGGCTACGACCCGTTGCAGGCGCTGATGGCGTTGTTCGAGGGCGTCAGCACGGCGTCGTCGAAGGCCTCCCGCGCGGAGGAGCTGGCCGCGTTGCCGCTGTTCGAGCGGCTGGAACGGCGGATCGTCGACGGCGAGCGCAACGGGCTGGACGCCGATCTCGACGAGGCGCTGACGCAGCGGCCCGCGCTGGAGATCATCAACGACACGCTACTGGCCGGGATGAAGACCGTCGGCGAGCTGTTCGGCTCCGGCCAGATGCAGCTGCCGTTCGTGCTCCAGTCGGCCGAGGTGATGAAGGCGGCGGTCGCGCACCTCGAACCGCACATGGAGAAGGACGACGACAGCGGCAAGGGCCGCATCGTCCTGGCGACCGTACGCGGCGACGTGCACGACATCGGCAAGAACCTCGTCGACATCATCCTGTCCAACAACGGGTACGAGGTCGTCAACCTCGGGATCAAGCAGCCGATCACCACGATCCTCGACGCGGCGGAGGAGACCGGCGCCGACGCGATCGGCATGTCCGGGCTGCTGGTGAAGTCGACGGTGATCATGAAGGAGAACCTCGAGGAGATGAACTCCCGCGGCGTCTCCGCCCGCTGGCCCGTGCTGCTCGGCGGTGCCGCGCTCACCCGCTCGTATGTCGAGAACGATCTGACCGAGCTGTACCTCGGCGACGTCCGCTACGCCAGGGACGCCTTCGAAGGGCTGCGGCTGATGGACGCGATCATGGCCGCCAAACGCGGCGAGACGCCGATCGTGGACGCGGAGGCCGAGAAGAAGCGGCAGGAGCGCAAGGAACGCCGGGAGCGCTCGCTGCGGATCGCCGAGGCCCGCAAGGCGAAGCAGGCCGAGCAGGAGGCACTCGAAGAGCCGCCGTCGGCACGCTCCGACGTCGCCACCGACGTTCCGCTCCCGACGCCGCCGTTCTGGGGCACCCGCGTGGTCAAGGGCGTCGCGCTGGCCGACTACGCGGCGATGCTCGACGAGCGCGCGACGTTCATGGGGCAGTGGGGGCTCAAGGGCGCCCGCGGCGGCGCGGGGCCGACCTACGAGGAACTGGTCGAGACCGAGGGCAGGCCGCGGCTGCGGTACTGGCTGGACAAGCTGACCGCGGACGGCGTCCTCGCGCACGCCGCGGTGGTCTACGGCTACTTCCCGTGTGTGGCCGAGGGCGACGACGTCGTGGTGCTGACCGAGCCCCGCCCGGACGCGCCGGAGCGGACGCGCTTCACCTTCCCGCGCCAGCGCCGGGACCGGCGGCTGTGCCTGGCGGACTTCTACCGGCCTCGGGAACGGGCGCTGGAGGAGGGCGTGGTCGACGTCGTGCCGTTCACGCTGTGCACGATGGGCCAGCCGATCGCCGACTACGCCAACGAGCTGTTCGCCGGCAACAACTACCGCGACTACCTCGAGGTGCACGGGCTCGGCGTGCAGCTCACCGAGGCGCTGGCGGAATACTGGCACTGCCGGATCCGGCAGGAGTTGCGCTTCGCGAGCGGCACTGCGGTGGCCGAGGAGGATCCCGACGACGTCGAGGAGTTCTTCAAGCTCGGTTACCGGGGCGCCCGGTTCTCCCTCGGGTACGGGGCGTGCCCGGACCTGGAGGACCGTGCGAAGATCGTGGAGCTGCTGGAGCCGGGACGGATCGGCGTCAAGCTTTCCGAGGAGTTCCAGCTGCACCCGGAGCAGTCGACCGACGCGATCGTCTGTCACCACCCGGAAGCGAAGTATTTCAACACCTGACCCGCGAAGGGGGACCCGTGGCCTCACCGTCCACATCGGACGGACTCGCCGCCGTGTTGTGGGACATGGACGGCACGCTCGTCGATTCGGAAAAACTGTGGGACGTCGCACTCTACGAGGCGGCCGAATGGCTGGGCGGCACGCTCTCGGAAGAGCGGCGGATGACCCTCGTCGGGTCCAATATGGACGCCACCTCGACGTGCCTGCTCGAAGTGACCGGGAACACGGTGACACCGGAGAAGGTCGCGGAGACCAACGAGTGGATCCGCCGCCGCACCTCCGGGCTCTTCGACGACGCGCTGCCCTGGCGTCCTGGCGCGCGGGAGGCACTGGCGGAGCTGCGTTCCGCGGGGGTCCCGATGGCGCTGGTCACCTCGACCGAGCGCGAGCTGACCGATCTGGCGCTGAACACCATCGGCCGCGAGTTCTTCGAGGCCACGGTCTGCGGGGACGAGGTCGACGGGCTGAACAAACCGCACCCCCGGCCCTATCTCAAGGCGGCCGGGCTGCTCGGGGTGCCCCCGGAGCGGTGCGTGGCGGTGGAGGACTCGCCGCCGGGCACGGCGTCGGCGGCCGCCGCGGGCTGCACCGTGCTCGTCGTGCCCAACGACGTCGAGGTCGAGGCGGGGGAGCGGCGGGTGTTCCGCGATTCCCTGGTCGGCTTGGACACGGCGACGCTCGCCGCGCTGCTTCCCTGAGCTCCCTGAGCCGCGGGCAGGGTCAGGCGAAGGCGTTCACCCCGGTGAGTTCGGCGGAGTAGTCCCACAGCCGCGCGGCCTGCTCCGGGTCGATCGCGTAGTCGCGGACCCCGACCCGGGCGCTGTCGGCAGGGGCGGGCTCGGCGATGTCGCAGTCTTCGCAGTAGACGCCGCCCATCCCGGCCAGCTGCGGCGCGGTCGCGGCCCAGACCTGGGTCGCGGCCCCCTGCTGCGGCGTTTTGGTCTCGCCGATGACATTGCCGTCGGTGTCCCGGACGCCCAGCTCGATCAGTTCCTCCCGGGTCAGGAACCGCACGAGGTTGGTGTCGATCCGGCCGGGGTGCAGGGCGAAGGCGCGAACATCCCGGTCGCGGGCGAGTTCGTCGAGGCGGACGGCGAACAGCACGTTGGCCGTTTTCGCCTGGCCGTAGGCCTGCCACTTGTCGTAACCGTGTCCGAAGTGGACGTCGTCCCAGCGGATGCCGGAGAAATGGTGCCCCCGCGAGGAAACCGAGACGACGCGACCGCCAGGGGCGATCGCGGCCCACAGCCGGTTGACGAGCGCGAAATGGCCGAGGTGGTTGATCGCGAACTGGGCTTCCCAGCCGGGCCCGACCCGGGTCTCCGGGTTCGCCATGATCGCGGCGCTGGTGATCAGGATGTCGATGGTCCGCCCGGTGGCGAGGAACCGGTCGGCGAAGGCGCGGACGCCGTCGAGGTCGGCGAGATCGAGGTCGTCGACCTCCACGTCGGCGATGCCGGTAAGCGCTTCCACCGCGATGGTGCGTCGCCTCGCGGGAACGACGACGCGGGCGCCGGCGGCCGCCAGTACCCGGGTGGTTTCGAGGCCGATTCCGGAGTAGCCCCCGGTGACGACGGCGAGCTTGCCGGACAGGCCGGCACCCGCGAGGACCTCGGCCGCGGTACTGGTGGCGCCGAAACCGGAGCCGATCTTGCGCTGGGGAGTGGGCATGCCTCCGACGCTAGGAGCTGGAGCGCGCTCCAGCGCAAGGTCACCCGATCGGGTAGGTCATCCGGCCCGTCACTCGATCGTTGACTTGCCCCGGTCTAGTCCCACTCTTAGGCTTTTAAGTTGAGACTAGACCTTGGGAGGGTCCATGGCGCTGCGTCGGCTGGCAGGACAGTGCGATGATCGCAACACTTGTCCGGGTGTATGGGAGGACGACCAGAGCATGGAGGAGGTGATCATCGTCGGTGTCGATATGCATCCGTCGCCGGTTCCTCTTGGCCCGGGAGAACGAGCAGTTCGGATCAGTCGGAGCTTGGTTCGGGGAGCGGATTTGGGGCGGTGACGATGAACCTCGATGAGCTTGGCGAGATCATGGACCGGTCGACTAGGTCCGCGTTTCGGCTGGAGACGCTGCCTCAATATCTGGTACCTGGCGAGAAAGCGGCCTTGGCAAAATGGCGCGCTGGAGAGCCTCGAACGTTGCGAACACCCGAGAACACACCGTGGCTGGCCGAGGTTCAGGAGCGGGCGGCACAAGGCTATCGCCGGTACCGGGTGCACATTCTCGACTGGCCGCTTTCGGATTACGTCCGTTTCGAGATCAGCAGCTATCTGGAGACCGACGTCTTCGGGATCGAGACCTATCTCGTCGATCGTCATGAGCACGAAGAGCTACAGGATCTCCATGAAGATTTCTGGCTCATGGACGACGAAATCGCGGTCCGGATGGTCTACGACGATGAAGGCCACTTCCTGCATCCTGAACGAACCGATGATGTCGGTCCTTATCTGAAGATGCGCGATACTGCTTTGCGACATGCGGTGCCGCTGAACGACTATCTTGCCGCCAGGGATGTCAAGCTCACTATATGAACTACGCTGAAACCGATCGTGACCGCCTTGCGTCGGCGTTGCTGGCGTTGCGCAAGGCGGCCGGTCTCAGTACCACCGAGCTCGCCCGGCGCCTCGGCTGCTCGCAGTCGAAGATCTCCAAGACCGAGCGGGGCCGGACGCTGCCGGATGCGGACTTCGTGACCGAATGGGCGAACGCCACCGGAGCGGACGCGGATGTCCGGCAAGAGCTGGTGTCCATCGCGCGGCAAGCCGGGTATGAGGCGGTCGAGCTTAAGCGTGATCTGGCTCCTGGTCGCCGCCGGAAGCAGGAAGAGATCGGTCGACTCGAATCATCGGCCTCCGTGGTCAGGGTGTTTGCTCCGGCACTCGTGGTGGGGCTGGCTCAGTCCCGCGCGTATGTCGAGGCGGTGTTCCGACTCGGGCGGGACAGCGGCGTGGCGGAAAACCTCGACGAGATCGTACAGGAACGGCTGAATCGTCAAGCCGTTCTCGATGACGAAGCCAAGCGATTCGAACTGCTTGTGTCGGAGTTCGCTCTTCGTCGACAGCTCGTATCCGAAGACGAGATGCGATCGCAGCTGAAGAAACTCGTAGAGCTCTCGCGGCGATCGAATGTAAGCTTCGGTGTAATTCCTTTCGCGGCTGACGAACAGGTTCATCAGTACCACGGTTTCAGTATTCTGGGCGATCCTACGATCGACGATGAGGCCCTGGTGCTTGTCACAACGGTGACGAGAACTCTGAGAATTCGGGCGCCCACTGAGGTCGCGGACTACATCACGCATTTCGACGCGTTGAGATCCGGTGCGTTGGTGGATGCGGACTTCCGCGCGTATGTGGAGGACGTGATCGCCGCTACGTGAGACTCCTGCCGAAGCCGGTTGCAGCTGGTTTCGGCGGCGACTGAAGCAAGAAGGACCCCGGCGGTTGCAGCCGCCGAGGTCCGGTGTCAAAACCCAACGGTTCGCAGAAGGGCTTCGTCATGCCCAGCTTAGGACAGCGTGAAGTGACCATACAAATCGCCGGGCTGACCGACCCGGCGCGCGGCGACAAGGTGTTCGAAAGTCCGCAGCCGCTCGTCGACATCATCGTGGCGGGCAGCAGCGCTGTGTGGGACGACGAGATGCTGCGGCGGCCGGCGGCCGAGTGGTTGGCGCGCCGCGGGCTCGCGACGTCGGCTTCATGCCAGCATTGCGGCGGCGTGGCCCGGTGAGGGATGCGGAACGAGCGGCACTCCACGAATTTCCCGAGTTGCGGGGACTGATCGACCTGCGGGACGCCGGGTGGGCGTTCTTCCCGACGCTGGTGGACGGTCAAGTCGTTCAGGTGCGGGGTGTCCGTCCTTGGCCGCAGGGCTGGGCCGATGCGATCGCGGTGAGGTACACGACCGACGCGTACGCGCTCCGGTGCGACAGTGTGGGTGGAGTCGTGTGGCGGCGGGAAGGCACCTTGCGTGATGTGGTCGACGGGCTGCTGGAGTTGCCCTCGCCGTTGGAGCGAGGCGCGCCGCGGCTCGTCAAGGTGACGATGAGCGGCCTTTCGGCGCCCTTCACGTACATGTCGCATTTTCGCTAGCCCGCTCGTCGTGGGTCCGCGATGCTGGGCGGGTGCATGAAGACTTCGAGCGGTGTGTGCGGGCGGTCCAGGCGAAGGACGCGCGGTTCGACGGATGGTTCTACACCGCCGTCACGACGACGCGGATCTACTGCCGTCCGAGCTGCCCGGTCGTGCCCCCGAAGCCGGAGAACATGCGCTTCTACCCGAGCGCGGCCGCGGCGCAGCAGGCCGGATTCCGTGCCTGCAAACGGTGCCGGCCCGACGCCAGCCCCGGCTCTCCACAGTGGAACGAACGCGCCGATCTCGTCGCGAGGGCGATGCGCCTGATCGCGGACGGGGTCGTCGACACCGACGGCGTCGGCGGGCTGGCGGCGCGCCTCGGCTACAGCGTCCGGCAGATCGAGCGGCAGTTGATGGCCGAACTCGGCGCGGGGCCACTGGCATTGGCCAGGGCGCAGCGCGCCCAGACCGCGCGGATGCTCATCGAGACGACAAAACTGCCGATGGCCGAACTCGCGCTCGCGGCAGGCTTCGGCAGCATCCGGACGTTCAACGACACCGTCCGCGAAGTGTTCGCGCTGTCCCCGACGGAGTTGCGCGGGCGAGCCCGCGGCCGGACGGAACAGTCGGCGGGCACGCTCGCCCTGCGCCTGCCCTACCGGGCCCCGCTGTTCCCGGACAACCTGTTCGGCCATCTGGTCGCCACCGCGGTGCCCGGCGTCGAGGAGTGGCGTGACGGCGCGTATCGCCGCACACTCCGGCTGCCGCACGGGCACGGTGTCGTCGCCCTCCGCCCGGACGACGGCTTCATCGGCTGCCGCCTCACCCTGACCGACCTGCGGGACCTCGCGACCGCGATCAGCCGCTGCCGCCGCCTGCTCGACCTTGACGCCGACCCGGTCGCGGTCGACGATCAGCTCGCGAAGGACCCGGTGCTCGCCGCGCTCGTGGCGGCCGCGCCCGGCCGCCGCGTCCCGCGGACCACCGACGGCGACGAGTTCGCCGTCCGGGCCGTGCTGGGCCAGCAGGTGTCGACGGCGGCGGCCCGCACGCACGCGTCCCGGCTCGTCGTCGCGCACGGCACGCCCATCGACGATCCCGAGGGTGGGCTCACCCACCTGTTCCCCGACGCCGAGGCGTTCGCGGACCTCGACCCGGCGACGCTCGCGATGCCGAAGAGTCGTCGCCGCACCCTGCTCGCCCTGATCGACGCGCTGACCTTCGGCGAACTCGACCTCGGCGCCGGAAGCGACTGGGGAAAGGCGAGGGCTGTGCTGTCGGCCCTGCCCGGATTTGGCCCGTGGACGGTCGAAAGCATCGCGATGCGGTCGCTCGGCGATCCCGACGCGTTCCTCCCGACCGACCTCGGCGTGAAGAACGCGGGCGTCGCGCTCGGGCTCGGCAGCCCGGCGGCGATGACCACGCACGCCGAGTCGTGGCGTCCCTGGCGGGCGTATGCCACCCAGCATCTGTGGGCGACCGGCGATCACCCGATCAACCACCTGCCCGCCGCCTGACTTTCTTATCCAGCAAGGAGAATCCATGCGTTCCCACACCGTGGTCGACAGCCCGTGCGGCCCGCTGACCCTCGTCGCCGAGGGCGACGCGCTCTGCGGGCTCTACATGGAGCGGCAGCGGCATCGCCCCGACGAGACCACCTTCGGCCGGAGCGAACCCGGCGCCGAGATCTTCGATCGCGCCGAGGCCGAGCTGAAGGAGTACTTCGCGGGACAGCGCCACGAATTCACCCTCCCGCTGAGCTTCGGCGGGACCCCGTTCCAACGGCTGGTCTGGACCGCGCTGTGCGACATCCCGTACGGCGAGACCCGGTCCTACGGCCAGCTCGCCGACCTGCTCGGCAAGCCTTCGGCGTCGCGCGCGGTCGGCCTCGCGAACGGGAAGAACCCGATCGGGATCATCGTCCCGTGCCATCGGGTCGTGGGCGCGAACGGCTCGCTCACCGGCTACGGCGGCGGGCTGGACCGGAAGCGCTACCTGCTCGACTTCGAGCAGGAACACGGCACGCTGTTCTGAACCGCGCGGGCTCACCGGACGACGTCGTATCGCAGATGGGTGACGCCTGATCCCTCGACGACTTGGGGCGCGCCGAGCCGGACCGGGGCGTTCGCCAGTTCGCCGAAGAGCGGGACGCCCTTGCCGAGCAGCACCGGAACCAGGTCGACGCCGATCGTGTCGAGCAGCCCGGCTTCGAGGCACTGTCGTGCCATCGTCCCGCCGTTGACGCCGACCCAGCCGTCCCCGGCCAGCGCCCTGGCACGCTCGACCGCACTCGCCACCCCGTCGGTGACGAACGTGAACGGCGTGTCGTCCCAGCCCTCCGGCACCCGGTGCGTGACCACCACGACGGGGCGGCCGATCGGATGCGACCCGCCCCAGCCGCGGGTGAAGTCGAACAGCCGCCGTCCGACGACGATGGCGCCGGTGCTGTCCCACTGCTCGCGCAGGTACTCGGCATCGACCGCGGACATCCGCAAGGTGTGCCCGGGATCGGCGGTCGGGACCTCGACGTCGCCGCTGCCCAGCCAGCGGAAGAGATGTTCGAAGCCGGTCTCGTCCGGCCCCGCGATGAAGCCGTCCAACGACATGCTCGCGCCCGCGATCACCTTGGTCATCGGCCTGTCCCTTCGGGTTCGGCGAGCCCGTCGCCCACCTTCTGCCTGGAGGACGGAGCCGGTCCCGCCCGTTCGACGTCGGTCGGCCGGCGGGCGGATCCGGATCGAAATCGCCCGGCCGTGGTCCGGCGGTGTGACATCGGCGGCACGCGGACGGCCCGGAGGGGCGGGCCCGGGACGGGGATGGAAGGATCTGCAGACCGTGAAGACCTTCGATGAGCTGTTCGCCGAGCTTGCCGAGCGCGCGCGTACCCGTCCCGACGGTTCCGGCACCGTCGTCGCACTCGACGCGGGTGTCCACGCGCAGGGCAAGAAGGTTCTCGAGGAGGCGGGCGAGGTGTGGATCGCCGCCGAGCACGAGTCCGACGAGCGCCTCGCCGAGGAGATCTCCCAGCTGCTGTACCGGGTGCAGGTGCTCATGCTCGGCCGGGGCCTCTCGACCGAGGACGTTTACCGCTACCTGTGACGCCTTCGCGCGCCGAATCCGAGGAGAAGCGAAATGCTGCGTGTTGCCGTGCCGAACAAGGGAGCCCTCGCCGCCGCCGCGGCCGAGATGCTCAGCGAGGCGGGCTACCGCAAGCGGCATGAGGCGCGTGACCTGACGGTGCTCGACACGGTGAACGAGGTCGAGTTCTTCTTCCTGCGCCCCAAGGACATCGCGATCTACGTCGGCTCCGGCGAACTCGACCTCGGCATCACCGGCCGGGATCTCGCCCTGGACTCCGGCGCTCCCGTCGAGGAGATCCTCGGGCTGGGCTTCGGCGGGTCGACCTTCCGCTACGCCGCCCCGGCCGGACGCGACTGGAAACCCGAGGACCTGCAAGGGAAGCGGCTCGCGACGTCCTACCCGCGCCTGGTCCGCGAGGATCTCAAGCGGCACGGTGTGGAGGCGGAGGTCATCCGGCTCGACGGCGCGGTCGAGATCTCGATCCAGCTCGGGGTGGCCGACGCGATCGCCGACGTCGTCGAATCGGGGCGTTCGCTGCGCCAGCACAACCTCGTCGCGTTCGGTGACCCGATCTGTGTGTCCGAGGCCGTGCTGTTGCAGCGCAAGGGCGCGGCCGAGGCGAAGGCGAAGTCACAGCTGGCCGCGCGGCTGCAGGGCGTGGTGTTCGCCCAGCACTACATGATGCTGGACTACGACTGCCCGCGATCCCTGCTGGAGCGCGCCATCGCGATCACCCCCGGCCTGGAGTCGCCGACCGTCGCGCCGCTCGCCGACGCGGACTGGGTCGCGGTGCGCGCGATGGTGCCGCGCAAGGAGGTCAACCGGATCATGGACGAGCTGGCCGAGGCCGGCGCGAAGGCCGTGCTGGCCTCGGACATCCGCTCCTGCCGGCTGTGAGCCCGGCGCCTCAGCGGCAGAGCTGAGGCGAGATCGGCACCGTCCTGTCCTGGAAGGCGGCGACACAGAGCCGCTCGGTGACCTGTTCGGGGAAGAACAGCACCCCGTCCCGCCACGGCACCCCCGGCTGGACGAGGTGGTTGGCGTCCCACGCCGAGTAGTGGGACTCCGTCTGGCCGAGCCAGTGCCACCAGTGCTGCAGCCGGATCGTGACCGGATGTGCCGCGGAGCAGGTGACGGTCCACTCCGGCCGCGTGGTCACGGTGGCGGTGCAGTCGGCGGTCACCGGCGCCGCCGTGGCCGCGTCCGGGACGGTGATCGTCAGGCACGCCAGCGCGGCAGCGGCAGCGACTGTCCACTTTGTTCTGTTTGACGGATTCATCTCGCCAGTGTGCGGCCTCGGCGGGCGCTCGGGCACCGCTGGACGGAGCCGTTCGCCTGCGCGCTTGACCTCCACCAACCTGGAGCTTTCAGGATGGTGGACATGAAGAACTACACGCGGGACCAGCTGGCCGCTCAGCCGATCGGGTACTGGAGCGGTGCGGCGTACCGGGCCGTGGTCGGCCGGATTCGCGCCGAACTGGCGAAGGAGAAGCTGACCCAGCCGCACTGGTGGACGCTCAACCACGTCGCGGGCGACCCCGGCGGCTGGAACCGGGAGCGGCTGACCGCGCGGCTTTCCCCGTTCGACGACCAGGACACCGACTTCGCGGCGGTGTTCGACGATCTCGCCGGCCGAGGCTGGCTCGCCGAGGAAGCCGGAGCGCTGACGCTCACGGAGGCGGGACATGCCGGCCTCGCGCGGGCCCGGGAGCACACCGCCGAGGCCCACGTCCGGACGCATCTCGGCATCACCACCGACGAGTACGTCGCGGCACTGAACGTGCTGCGCCGGATGATCGAGAATCTCGGCGGCGACTCGGACCTGCCCTAGCGGGGGCGCGGGGGCTTCTTCGGCATGAGGTCGTAGAGCTTCTTCCTGGCGCCGTTGTCGTTGTGGTTGCGGGCAACGGCGACCTCGGAGATGAAGTCCTCGAAGACGAACTCCTCCGCCGCGGGCTCGATCGGGCCGGGGTTCTGCGCGAGATAACCGTCCAGCGTCTCGGCGATTTCCCGGAACGACACCGCCTGCAGGGTTTCCGGCGCGTACGTCGTCACCGGGACGCCGTTGGCGGCGGCCTCGTTCATCACCACACCGAGCGGGACGTGCGAGAGCATCGGGATGCCGAAGTTGTACATCTCCTGCAGCGCCGCCGCGGCGTAGTGCGAGATCGGCCGCCGGTACAGCCCGGGAACCAGGCCGTACCAGGCGATCGGCTGCCGTCCGACGGTCTGTTCGACGTAGCGGACCTGGTCACCGAGCAAGCGCAGCGCGCGGATGCTGGTCTTGTCCGGCTGCACCGGCACCAGGATCCCGTGCGACGCGGCGAGCGCGTTGTTGGTCAGCACGTCGAGCGCGGGCGGGCAGTCGATGATGATGTGGTCGTAGTTCGCGAACTGGATGACCCTGGCCAGCTGCCAGCCGGGCACCCGGAACTGGTCCAGCCGCCGGATGAGGTCGAACATCCCCGGCGAGGTCGGGATGACGTCGAACGCGCCGCCGCGGCCGAGGTTGCTCCGCGGGTGCGCGACGACGAGTTCCTCCAGCGGGCCCTTCCACAGCTTGGTGAGCGCCTTGGCCAGGCTCGGCGCGTCCACCGGGACCTCGGACAGGCCGAGCATCTCGGTGGTGGCATGCCCCTGCGGATCCAGGTCGATGAGCAGCACCCGGCGGCCCCGCTCCGCCAGCGCGGCCGCGGCGCCGACGCTCAGCGAGGTCTTGCCGACCCCGCCCTTCTGGTTGACCACCGAGGTGATCTGCATGCCGGAGCGCTCCCTTGTCCCGTCGTTCCGCGAAGGTTATTGGATCCCGTGCCTTCGCGCCCAGCTATCCGCCCCCGGCCTGTCGCGGCCGGACCAGCAGGGCCTGCGCGCCGGTGGCGACCGGACCGGCGCCGTCGTGCAGCGTACTCGTGGCGGTACCGACCCCGTGGGGACCGACGACGGTGGCCGCGTCCAGCCCGATCCATTCGCCCGCCGGCGGGCGGCGCACGTGCACGGTGAGCTCGGAGTTGATGAACCACCAGCGGTCCAGCGGCAGGAAGTTCGACACGCCGTTGCCGGAGTCGGCCACCGCGAACAGACGCTGCAGTGCGCTCGGCTCCTCGCCGTCGACGAGCGGGAGCCGTTGCCGCACCCACACCGCGGCCGGGCCGGGCTCGGTCGCCCCGCCCCGGATCGTGCGCCACTCCATCGCCTCGAGATAGCCGCCCTGCCAGCCCGGCGGCCACGGTGCCTCTTCGCACTCCTCCGGCGGCGGGAGCGGGGCGACGTCGCCGGTGGCGACCGCGGCGGTGTCCGACGTCGCGATCCGCCACGCCGATGCCCGCGCGATCACCTTGTCCCCGGTGGTGAGTTCCGCGCCCAGCAGTTCGACGGAACGGCCGGGCCGGTCGAGCCACGACCGCACGGACAGCTCCGCCGCCACCGGCGCCGGGCCGAGGATCTCGACGGTGGCCCTGGCGAGCAGCCCGGGATGCGGGCCCGTTTCGGCTGCTTCGAGCGCGCGCACGAGCAACGCCGAAGGCGGGCCGAAGTGCTGGGAATCCGGTGACCACGGCCCCGCGGTGTGCGGGGTGGCCAGCAGCCGCCCGTCGGGCAGCGGGAGGTAGAACGCGTCCGCCATCGCTGTCAGTCCGCCCTGTCCAGCGCGGTCTCCTCGCCGGCGTCCGGCTCCGGCCAGCCGGGGTAGGGCGGCGGTGTCCCGCCGTACTCCGGGCAGTGCGCCTGGTGATCGCACCAGCCGCACAGCTTGCTCGGGTTCGGCCGGAAGTCCCCGGTCTTGCCCGCCTTGAGAATGGCCTGCCAGATGGCCTCCAGGGTCCGTTCGAACCGCACCAGCTCGGCCTCGTCCGGTGTGTAGGCCAGCGACTGGCCGTCGGTGAGGTACATCAGCTTGAGCTGACGGGGCACGACGCCGCGCAGCCGCCACAGCACGACCGCGTAGAACTTCATCTGGAACATGGCCTTGGCTTCGCCGATCTCGCGCGGCGCCGCCCCGGTCTTGTAGTCGACCACCCGGATCTCGCCGGTGGGAGCGACGTCGACCCGGTCGATGTAGCCCCGCAGCAGCACACCGGACCCCAGCTCGATCTCGACGTGCAGCTCGCACGCCTCGGGTTCCAGCCGACGCGGGTCTTCGAGGCCGAAGTACGCGTCGATGAGCTTCTCGGCCGAGGCGAGCCAGTCCGACGTCTCCTCGGCGTCCTCGCCCTCGAACAGCTCCGTCCACTCCGGACGGTCGGCGGACAGCTCGGTCCAGGCCGGTTCGAGCAGTTCCTTCGCCCGCGGGGCCACCCGGTCCGCGGCGGGCAGCGCGAAGAGCCGTTCCAGCACCGAATGCACGAGCGTGCCCCGCAGCTGGGCCTTGCTGGGCACCTCCGGCAGCCGGTCGACCGCGCGGAACCGGTAGAGCAGCGGACATTGCTTGAAGTCGCTCGCCCGGGACGGGGACAGCGCGGGCCGTCTGCGCGGCCGGGTGGCGGCGGTGCCGTCATCGTTCGATGCCGCCGCCGCGGAGGTGAGCACGTCAGTTGTGACCGTCTCGGTGTCGGGCATGGGCAGAGCGTAGCGCCGGGCACCGACAGTCTCGCCGCGCGAAACGCGTCAGCGGCGCTCGGGTGCGCATGAGCGACACCACCCGTCCCGGGGGCGCCCGGATCACCGCGTCCCCACACGACGGGCCTTACGCTGCGAGGTATGTCGGCGACCAGCCAGCACGGCGCAGGGCCCTCTCGCACCGTCTCGACCCCGGAGGGCGGGTTGATGCTGTTCCGGGTGGCGGGCGTGCCGGTGCTGCTGGCCCCGTCGTGGTGGATCGGCTCGCTGATCGTGGTCGTGCTGTACGCGCCGCTGGTCGGGCGGCTGCTGCCGGAGGCGTCGACGCTGACCTCGTGGCTGCTGGCCGCGGCGTTCGCGGTCCTGCTGGGCCTGTCGGTGCTGGCGCACGAACTCGGGCACACCGTCGTCGCGCTCCGCCTGGGGATCCCGGTCCGCCGGGTCCGGTTGTTCCTGCTGGGCGGGCTGGCGGAGGTGGCGAGGACGCCGCGGCGGCCCGGTCAGGAAGGACTCGTCGCGGCCGCGGGGCCGATCGTGTCCTTGCTGCTCGGCGGGTTCTGCGCGCTGCTGCTGTTCGCGGTCCCGGACGGTCCGGTGTGGCTGCTCGTCGCGGAGTGCTCGGTGGCGAACTTCGCGGTCGGGGTGTTCAACCTCCTGCCGGGGCTGCCACTGGACGGCGGGCGCCTGGTGCGCGCCGGGGTGTGGGCGGTGACCGGCACCAGGGCCAAGGGCACGCGCGCCGCCGTCGCCGGTGGGGCCGTGGTGGCCACGGCGTTGCTGGTCTGGGCGTTGTGGGGCCTGGCGGCCGGCAGCGAGGACCGCTGGCTGCGGCTCGGCGTCTGCGTGATCACCGCGTGGTTCGTGATCCTCGGTGCCCGTGCCGAACTCGCGGCGGAGACCCGCCGCAGCTGGCCGGACGGGCTCGTGCTGAGCGAGCTGGTGCGCCCGGTGCTGCAACTGCCCGCGGAGAGCCCGGTGTCGGACGCGCTGGCGGCCTCGGCCGGCCGCGGGGTGGTGCTGGTCCGGGCCGACGGCGTCGCGGCCGGGCTGCTCGACGAGTCCGCCGCCGAACAGCTCGCGGGCACGTCCCCGCACGCGCCCGCGGAACTCGCCGCCGAACCGATCCGTGCCGAGACCGTGCTGCTCGCCTCCGAACCGGGGGAGGAGATCGCCGAGCGCGTCAGGGAAACCCCGGCCTGGCAGTTCCTCGTCGTCGACGACGAGGGCCGTCCGGCGGGCGTGCTCCGTCGCGAAGACCTGCGCGCGGCCTTGAGCCGTGGCAGGCACCCAGCGTGATGCCCGGCGAGACGACCTGCGAAGATCTCTCCTCGGTAATGCGGTGTGAGCGTGGAGGATCAGTTGTCGGTCAGCGGACCGTTTCGTGCAGGTGACCGGGTTCAGCTGACCGATTCGAAGGGGCGGCACTACACGATCACGCTCGCCGACGGCGGGGAGTACCACACGCACCGGGGCGCGCTCGCGCACGACGAGCTGATCGGCAAGCCCGAGGGCTCGGTCGTGACGTCGACGGGCGGCAGCGGATACCTGGCGCTGCGCCCGCTGTTGCCGGACTACGTGCTGTCGATGCCGCGGGGTGCGCAGGTCATCTACCCGAAGGACGCCGCGCAGATCGTCATGTGGGGTGACATCTTCCCTGGCGCGCGGGTGCTGGAAGCCGGCGCGGGTTCCGGCGCGCTGACCTGCTCGCTGCTGCGCGCGGTCGGCCCGGAAGGCCACGTGTCGTCCTACGAGATCCGGGACGACCACGCCGAACACGCCGAGCGCAACGTCGTCAAGTTCTTCGGGGAGAAACCGGAGAACTGGTCGCTCACGGTGGCCGACCTCGCCACGCACACCGGCGAGGTGGACCGCGTCGTACTGGACATGCTGGCCCCGTGGGAGCAGCTGCCCAACGTCGCCGCGCATCTGGTCCCGGGTGGGGTGCTGACGGTGTACGTCGCCACGGTGACCCAGCTGTCGCGGGTGACGGAAGCCTTGCGGGAACAGCAGTGCTGGACCGAGCCGCAGTCGTGGGAGTCACTGGTCCGGCCGTGGCACGTCGTCGGCCTCGCCGTCCGCCCCGACCACCGGATGGTCGCACACACGGCTTTCCTGCTCACCGCGCGCAGGCTCGCCGACGGGACGTTGTCGCCGCGACGGCACCGCAGGCCGAGCAAGGGCTGAGACACCGGCGGTTCAGCCGGGGATGCACCAGCGGCCGTCCAGTTTGTGCAGCGGGAACGGCGTGTCCTTGATCCCGGCCGCGCCCTCGACGTGCACGACCACCGTCGCCGACTCGCCGCGGATCTCCGGCGGCTTCGGCAGTGTCGCGGTGACTTCGCCCGCGGTGTCCCAGGTGCGCTGAAGGTTCGCCAGCGCGTCCGCGGTCTGCGTGCGGCAGGTGAGCTTGCCATAGGCGGCCGAGTCGTGCCGGGTGATGGCGCCCGCGATCGCCTTGGCCGCCACGTTCACCGCCGCCACGTCCGCCTCGGGAGGAGTGCGGGACGGCGGTGCCGGTGGTGCGGCCGGTGCCGGGGCGGGCGTGGGATCGGAGCCGGACGGCGCGATCAGCAACAGCCCGACCACCGCCCCGGCGACCACCGCGCCGAGCAGCACCGATCCGGCGACCAGCAGGCGTTTCACCGCAGCGGCGGCCTCGTCACTTCTTGTCCGCCTTGACTTCCGACAGGCACCAGACCTCGGACTCCTTGTTCGCGGTGAACGTGCCTTCCGCGGTCTTGCCGTTCGGAGTGGCCTTGTACCGCGCGGTCGCCTTCTGGCCGTCCTGGCTGATGACGGCGGGGGAGGTCAGCTCGACCTGGACCTTGTCGAGGTCGATCGGCTTGCCGTTGGTGTTGGCACGGCAAACCCGGGTCTCCAGCGACTTCCCGTCGCCGGCGAGGTAGTCGGAAACCACCGTCTGGAACAGCTCCTGCGGATTGCCCTTGCCGCCGGGAGCGGGGCCAGAGGCCGGCTTCGAGCTGGACGCGCTCGGTGAACTCGACCTGCTCGCGCTGGGAAAGGACGACGTCGGCGCGGAGGTCTGCGGCGGTGCGGCCTGGCTGTTCGAGGGCGGCGGCGCCGCGGTGGTGTTCTTGTCGTCGCCGCTGTTCAGCGCGAGGACGAGGGCCGTCACACCGCCACCGACGAGGACCACGGCGCCGATCGCGATCCCGACGATGAGCCCCGTCTTCTTCTTGGGCGGCGGTGTTTCGCCGTAGCCGCCCTGCGGGTACGCGTCGAATCCACCGTAGGGATCGCCGTGGCCGGGTTGCTGACCAAACGGGTCCGGCCGGCCGAACTGCTGCGTCCCACCGGGGTAGCCGGGCTGAGGCTGCGGGCCCGACTGCGGATACCCGCCCTGCGGTGGCTGGCCGTAGGGTCCCGGCTGGCCGAACTGCTGTGTCTCACCGGGATACCCGCCGGGTTGCGGCTGCGGACCGGACTGCGGATACCCGCCGTGCTGCTGCTGTCCGTACGGGTCGGGCTGCTGCCCGTAGTGACCGGGCTGCTGGCCGTAGCCGCCGGGCTGCTGCGGCGGGTAGGTCATGAGTCGTCCCCCTAGTGCTTGTCGCGAAAGGCCAGGCCACCGGTCCGGTGCGGGTCCGCCCGATGCTAGTCACCGCGCCCCGTCTCCGCGCTGTTAGGGCGTAACAGGCCGGGAAAGACCGGTTTGGAGCGACCGGGGGCGGGTACTTCGCCGTTGCTCGCTTCGCGCGACACGACATGCCGTGGCGTGGCGCGGTCACCGGACACCGAAATGGCCGCTTGCGCTGGGGGAATGTCCGTGCTGAGTGAGCGAAGAAACCGCGACGCGCCGATCTTGTGATGCGGAAAGGCCTTTTATTGTCGGTGATCGCCGGTACCGTGGAATGAAAAGCACTCCGAGGAGGTGCCCGATGCATCATGACCTTCCCGGAGGTCGGCGCGAGGAGGCCGACCCTTCAGAAGCGACCGGAGCCCCGGCGACGGCGAGTGAGCAGGCACGACAGATCCGTTTTCTCGAAGAGGAAGTGGCGCTGCTGCGTCGCAAGCTGACCGATTCACCGCGGCAGAATCGCGTACTCGAGCAACGTCTCGCCGAGGCGTCGGAACGGGTGAGCCAGCTCACCGAGCGCAATACGAAACTGGTCGAAACCCTCCGCGAGGCCCGTGGCCAGCTGCTGGCACTGCGGGAAGAGGTCGACAGGCTGGCACAGCCGCCGAGTGGATACGGCGTGTTCGTGACCGCCTATGAGGACAACACGGTGGACGTCTACACCGCGGGCCGCAAGATGCGGGTCTCGGTGTCGCCCGCGGTCGAGATCGCCTCGCTGCGCCGTGGTCAGGCGTTGCGGCTCAACGAGGCACTGACGGTCGTCGAAGGTGGCGGCTACGAACGCACCGGCGAAGTGTGCGCACTGCGCGAGGTGCTGGCTGCCGAGGAGGAAGGCGGAAGCGCGCGTGCCCTCGTCGTGGGACACGCGGACGAGGAGCGGGTCGTCCTGCTGTCGGATCTGCTCGCCGAGCAGACGCTCAAGCCGGGTGACTCGCTGCTGGTCGACTCCAAGGCCGGGTACGCCTACGAGCGGGTGCCGAAGGCCGAGGTCGAGGATCTCGTGCTGGAGGAGGTGCCGGACGTCCGCTACGAGGACATCGGTGGCCTCACCCGGCAGATCGAGCAGATCAGGGACGCGGTGGAACTGCCGTTCCTGCACGCGGATCTGTACCAGGAGTACCAGCTGCGCCCGCCGAAGGGCGTCCTGCTCTACGGCCCGCCCGGCTGCGGTAAGACGCTCATCGCCAAGGCGGTGGCGAACTCGCTGGCCAAGAAGGTGGCCGAGGCGCGGGGCGACTCCGCGGACGGGAAGTCGTACTTCCTGAACATCAAGGGTCCCGAGCTGCTCAACAAGTTCGTGGGCGAGACCGAGCGGCACATCCGGCTGATCTTCCAGCGGGCCAGGGAGAAGGCCTCCGAGGGCACCCCGGTGATCGTGTTCTTCGACGAGATGGACTCGATCTTCCGGACCCGGGGCAGCGGTGTGTCGTCGGATGTCGAGACCACGATCGTTCCCCAGCTGCTGTCGGAGATCGACGGTGTGGAAGGGCTGGAGAACGTCATCGTGATCGGCGCCTCCAACCGCGAGGACATGATCGACCCGGCGATCCTGCGGCCCGGCAGGCTCGACGTCAAGATCAAGATCGAGCGGCCGGACGCCGAAGGTGCGAAGGACATCTTCTCCAAGTACCTGGCCGAGGGCCTGCCCATCCACGCCGACGACCTCGCCGAGTTCGGCGGGGACCACAAGGCGACGTTCGACGCGATGATCCAGCACACCGTCGAGCGGATGTACGAGGAGAGTGACGACAACCGGTTCCTGGAGGTCACCTACGCCAACGGGGACAAGGAAGTCCTGTACTTCCGCGACTTCAACTCGGGCGCGATGATCCAGAACATCGTGGACCGGGCGAAGAAGTCGGCGATCAAGTCGGTGCTGGAGACCAAGCAGCCCGGCCTGCGCGTGCAGCACCTGCTGGACGCGATAGTCGACGAGTTCGCGGAGAACGAGGACCTGCCCAACACCACCAACCCGGACGACTGGGCCCGGATCTCTGGCAAGAAGGGCGAGCGGATCGTCTACATCCGCACGCTCGTCACCGGCAAGAACCAGGATTCCGGCCGGGCGATCGACACCGCGACGAACACGGGTCAGTACCTCTGACGGCGCATCGTCGGACTGTAGGGCACCGGAATCCCGGTGCCCTACAGTCGTGTCAGCGGCTTTGGTCCGCGGCGACGGGCTCCCGCTCGGCGACGGCCTTGGGGCGCGGCTGCAGCCTGCCGTGCGCGGCGAGGATGCCGAGCACGACGAGCACGGCGCCCACCGGCTGGTTCCAGCTCAGTGGTTCGTCGAGCACGAGGATTCCGAGCAACACACCGACGACCGGTGTGAGGTAAGTCACCGCCGACGCGTTGGCGGCGCCCCACGCGGCGATGATCGAGGCGTTCCAGACGTAGGCGATCCCGGTGCCGAACACGCCGAGCGCGAGCATGCTGAGCACGACCGGGACGTCGAGGCGCACCGGCGTGCTCGCGACGACGGGCACGAGCAGACCGAGAATCACCGTGGCGAAGGCGGTTTGCCCGAACGCGATGGTCACCGGGTCGACGCCGCGCGGGGACACGAACCGGCGCATGTAGACGAACGAGCAGCCGTAGCACGTCGTCGCACCGAGGCACGCGAGTTGCGCGGTGAGCTGGTGCGAGACGTCCATGCCCTGCCACACGCCGACGATGGTGAGCACGCCGAGGAAACCCAGCAGCAGTCCTGCGACCCGGGGCGGGGTCAGCCGTTCCGCGCGCAGCGCGGCCGCGGCGATGAGCATCGTGACCAGCGGTGTCGTGGCGTTGAAGATGCTGGCCAGTCCGGAGGAGATGTACTGCTCCGCCCAGGAGAACAGCAGGAACGGGATCACGCACAGCAGGACGGCGACGACCGCGAGATGACCCCACAGCTTCGGATCGCGGGGGAGTGGTCTGCGGCGGAGGAGCAGCACCACGAGCAGGGCCAGCGCGCCGAACCCGGCTCTCGCCAGCGCCACCTGCGCGGGCGCGAGACCGGTGAGCCCGACCTTGATGAACAGGAAACTCGCGCCCCACACCGTCGCCAGCAGCGCGAACCGCACGGCGATGCCGAAACGTCCCACCAGACCTCCCGCTTCGTGACCTCTCGCGGTCAGTCAACGATCCGGAGGCGGCTCCTGGCGAGTGGTTTTCGGACGTCACGCTGGTCCGGGGCGGCGGGTGTGGCGACCGTAACGGCCGCGTAGCGAGCGATGTGCCGCCGACGCGCCGCGCCACGTCCCACAGTTCGGTGTATAACGACCTATACTTCCACGCCGTGAGCGAACAAAGCAGCGGACGGCCACGAGCACCGATCACCGAAGCCGACGTCATGGCCTGGCTCGAAACCACCGCGGCCGCGGTCCAGGCAGGGGAGCTGAGCGCACCCGAACTCATCGACCTGCTGGGGGAGTTGCGCCGCGCCTCCGCCGCCTGCGCCGACGCGTCGGACTGGGCACTGCTCGCCGCACGCGAAGAGGGAGCCAGCCTTCGCCAGATCGCACCCGTCTTCGGCAAAGGCTACGTTCGAGCACCGGCGGCGCGACTCGAGAAACTCCACCGCCAAGCCCAGAACTCCAGCCAATGGCTCGCAATCCTCCGCCATAAAAGTGTATAACGACCTATACGGCGGCGCGTGGTCGGGAAAAAATCCGGCTCACCTATCCGACACCACGCACTTCATCGAACAGCACCGACAAGGAGAGGCATGAACCGCATCGCGGTCGGGCTCGCCGCGCTGGGCAGGCCCGCGTACATCAACCTCGGCCGCGAGGGGGCGTTGCCGGAAGAGCGAAGTGTCGTCGCGATGAAGGCCGCGACCTATGCGGTCCTCGATGACGCTTACACAGCAGGGGTCCGCTGGATCGACGCCGCACGCTCGTACGGCCGCTCGGAAGAGTTCCTCGCCGGTTGGCTCGCCGACCGCGCTCCGGATGACGTGACGGTGTCGAGCAAATGGGGCTACCGCTACGTCGGCGAGTGGCGGCTCGACGCGGAGGTGCACGAGGTCAAGGAGCACACCGAGCCGCGGTTTCGTGAGCAGTGGGCGGAAACCCTGTCGCTGCTGGGAAACCGGGTCTCGCTGTACCAGGTGCATTCGCTCACTGTGGACAGTCCACTTTTCACCGACACGCGGCTCATCGGTGCGCTGGCCGAGCTTTCGGCGAGTGGCGTCGAGGTCGGGTTCTCCACCTCCGGGCCGGCGCAGGCCGACGCGATCCGGAAGGCGTTCGCGCTGGAAGCCGGCGGGCGCCCGGTGTTCACGGCGGTGCAGTCGACCTGGAACGTCCTCGAGACTTCGGCCGGTCCCGCGCTCGCGGAGGCCCACCAAGCCGGAAAACAGGTACTGGTCAAGGAAACTCTCGCGAACGGCAGGCTCGCGGTCGAGGCGCCCGATGCGGTGCGGCGGATCGCCGCCGAACACGGGGCCGGCGCGGACGCGGTTGCCGTGGCGGCGGTACTCGCCCAGGACTGGCTCGACGTCGCCGTGCTGGGACCCGCGAGCCCGGCGCAGCTCGCCGCGAACCTGCGTGCGACGGCGCTGGAGTTGAGCGCGGCGGAAAAGGCCGAATTGGACGGTCTCGCCGAAAACCCGGCGGCGTACTGGCGGCACCGGTCCCACCTCGGGTGGGACTGAGGAGCTGGGCTATTGTTCGCCGCAGTGCGGGGATCGCCGAGTGTGGGGAGGGCGGAGCAGGTGCGTCAAGGTCGGGTGCTCGCTGTCGCTGCGGTCGCGCTGTTCGGGCTGGCGGGTTGCGCCGATCGGCCCAATGATCTCGAGACGTACTACGACGATCCGACACCGACGAGCACGCCTTCGCCGACTTCGGCGGGGGCGAAGCCACCCGCTCCGGCGCCGAGCCGCGCGGCAGCGCCGCGGACCGTCGACCCGGCGCTCGCGTTGTTGTCCGATGAGGACGTTGCCGAGGAAGGTGTACACCCGGGGCAGGGCAAGGCTTCCGGCTGTCTCGGGGATCCGGCGGGCGCGGCGCAGCGGTCGGCGAGCTGGCTGTACGCGAGCGGTGCGGTGCTCAGTCATCAGGTGAGTGCGTACCCGGATCGGATGGGTGCGGACGTCGTTGCGGCGGCGAAGTGCGAGGGCAGGCCGGTGACGCTTCCCCCACAGCCGGGCGTGTCGGCGCAGCGGGCGTGGTGCGCGGGCGGGACGTGCACGGTGTGGCTCGCCAAGGGAAATCTGGTTTCGGTGCTGAGTGTCGCGGCGGGTACGGAGGCGAGGGCGATGGACGCGGCGAAGCGGTTGTCGCCGGTCGTCGCGGGGAAGCTGGTCGCTCAGCCGTAGCGGCGGAACCATTCCTGGACGCCGGCGCGGCCGTCGGGGATGAACGGGCTGGCGGGATCGTCGACCCAGGCGCGTAGTTCGGTGAGCGGCATCCAGCGGCCTTCGACGATCTCTTCGGCCTGGTGCTGGATGGGGCCGTCCCAGCGGACCTCGAAGGCGAAGTTGTGGCAGCGGATCGAGCCGTCGTCGTAGATCTTGGTGAAGAGGGGTTCGGGTTCCACTCCGTGGACGCCGAGTTCTTCGGCGAGTTCGCGGCGGGCGCATTCGGCCGGGGTTTCACCGGCAGCCACGACGCCGCCGGCCCAGCAGTCCCAGGTGGACGGGAAGATGTCCTTGTCCGCCGTGCGCAAATGCACGTACACCGCTTGTCCGTCACCTGATCGGACCAAAACCACGCCGGCGGCGTGCCAGAGTCCTTCGGCGCGTACGCGGGGGCGGGTGGCCTCGCCCACCACCTGGCCTGCGCTGTCATAGAGGGCAACGAGTTCGTCACTGCCTGGCATGGCTGCATCGTTCCACGAGGGGTACCCCGTAGGGTGGTGGACATGCGGCGGATCATGGGAACCGAAGTCGAGTACGGCATCGCGGTGCCGGGCGACGCGACGGCGAACCCGGTACTCACCTCGACCCAGGTCGTGCTGGCCTACGCGGCGGCGGCGGACGTGCCGCGGGCACGGCGTGCGCGATGGGACTACGAGGTCGAATCGCCGTTGCGGGACGCGCGCGGGTTCGACCTGACCGGCCCCGGCGGGCCGGGGCATGACCCGGATGTCGAGGATCTGGGCGCGGCGAACGTCATCCTCACCAATGGGGCGCGGTTGTACGTGGATCACGCGCATCCGGAGTATTCGGCGCCCGAGGTGACCAATGCGCGGGACGCGGTCATCTGGGACAAGGCGGGGGAGCGGGTGATGGAGGAGGCCGCGATGAAGGCGGCCACCGTGCCTGGGCAGCCTTCGCTGCAGTTGTACAAGAACAACGTCGACGGCAAGGGCGCGAGCTACGGCACGCACGAGAACTACCTGATGCAGCGGTCGACGCCGTTCACGGCGGTGATCGCGGGGCTGACGCCGTTCTTCGTGTCGCGTCAGGTGGTGACCGGTTCGGGCCGGGTCGGGATCGGGCAGCAGAGCGAGGACGCGGGATTCCAGCTGTCTCAGCGGGCGGACTACATCGAGGTCGAGGTCGGCCTGGAGACGACGCTGAAGCGCGGGATCATCAACACGCGGGACGAGCCGCACGCGGACGCGGACAAGTACCGGCGGCTGCACGTGATCATCGGTGACGCCAACATGGCGGAGTATTCGACGTACCTGAAGGTCGGGACGACGGCGCTGGTGCTGGATCTGATCGAGTCCGGGATCCGGTTCGACGAGCTGAAGCTGGACGAGCCGGTGCGGGCGGTGCACCAGATCAGCCACGATCCGACGTTGAAGGCGAAGGTGGCGCTGGCGAACGGGCGCAAGTACACCGGGCTGGACCTGCAGTTCGCGTATCACGAGATCGCCTCGGCGAATCTGGAGCGCACGGGCGCGGATCAGGCGTCGAAGGAGGTCCTGCGGGTCTGGGGCGAGGTGCTGGACGCGCTGGCGCGGGATCCGCAGGAGTGCGCGGACCGGCTGGACTGGCCGGCGAAGCTGCGGTTGCTGGAGGGGTACCGGGCGCGGGATCAGCTGGGCTGGGGCGCGCCGCGGCTGCGGCTGGTGGATCTGCAGTATTCCGATGTGCGGCTGGGCAAGGGCCTGTACAACCGGCTGGTGACGCGGGGGTCGATGAAGCGGCTGGTGTCGGAGGAGGAGGTGCAGGCGGCGATCACGACTCCGCCGTCGGACACCAGGGCGTACTTCCGTGGCCGTGCGCTGGAGAAGTACGCGAACTCGATCGCGGCGGCCTCGTGGGATTCGGTGATCTTCGACGTGGGCAAGGAGTCGCTGGTGCGGATTCCGACGCTGGAGCCGTTGCGGGGGACGAAGGCGCACGTGGGCAAGTTGCTGGACGACGCGGCGACCGCGGAGGACCTGGTCGAGGCGCTCACCGGTTCGGACTAGGCGGTGGTCGTCAACGATCGCGGCGTGCCCCCGTTTGTCGGGGTCGCTGGGTAGGCTAGGAATCATCAGCCACACCGGGAGGCGAGATGGCGCAGGAAAAGATCGAAAAGCACGGCGGTGGTGACTCCGACGAGGAGTTCGAGGACACCGGTGCTGCCGGTCAGGAGCGACGCGAGAAGCTCGGCGAGGACGTGGACACGATCCTCGACGAGATCGACGACGTCCTGGAGGAGAACGCCGAGGACTTCGTGCGCGCGTACGTGCAGAAGGGCGGCCAGTAGCCGTCGCGGGTGCGCCGCCCCGCCGTTAGGAACAGCCGGGTGGTCGTCGATCCGCGCCGTGGTGCCCGTGGCCGTGGCGAGGCCGAGCAAATCGGGCGGAACGTGCCGGGCCGGGCACAGTGTGTCAGCGGTACGTTCGGCGCGGGTCGTGACCAGCACTGATCAGCACAGATGGGAATCTTGAGCACGTATGGACAAGATCTCGGGTACTCCAGGCTTCTCGGGGCCCGCTTTGCCCGCCGCGTACTTCTCGGCGGCGACGTCGTCGTTCACCGACTTCCTGCGGGCGCAGGCGCCCGAGTTGCTGCCGGAGCGTCGGGTGATGCCGTCGGCGGGTGATCTGGGTACGCCGCACGGGACGACGATCGTGGCGGCGACGTTCGCGGGTGGTGTGCTGATCGCGGGTGACCGGCGGGCCACGTCGGGGAACCTGATCGCCAACCGGGACATCGAGAAGGTGCACATCACCGACGAGTATTCGGCGGTGGGGATCGCGGGCACGGCGGGGCTGGCCGTGGAGATGGTGCGGCTCTACGCGGTGGAGCTGGCGCACTACGAGAAGATCGAGGGCGTTTCGCTGTCGCTGGACGGCAAGACGAACAAGCTCGCCGCGATGGTGAAGGGCAATCTCGAAATGGCGATGGCGGGCCTCGCGGCGATTCCGCTGTTCGTCGGGTACGACCTGGAGGCGGAGGACGCGAAGCACGCGGGCCGGATCGTCTCGTACGACGCGGCGGGTGGCCGGTACGAGGAGAACGCGGGGTATCACGCGATCGGTTCGGGTTCGCTGTTCGCGAAGTCGGCGTTGAAGAAGCTGCATGATCCGGACGCGGATGCCGAGGCTGCGGTGCGGGTCGCGGTCGAGGCGCTGTATGACGCGGCGGACGACGACACGGCGACCGGCGGGCCGGATCTGGTGCGCCGGATCTTCCCGACGGTCGTGACGATCACCGCGGAGCAGGGTGCGGTGGCGTTGCCGGAGTCGCAGACGTCGGCGGTGGCCGAGGCCGTGGTCGCGGATCGCACTGAGCGTGGGCGGTCGCGCCGGTCGTAGCGGCCGGTCCCCAGTCTTTCTCCCCTGAACTACCGATTGAAGCGGAGCCGACATCGTGACGATGCCGTTGTATGCCTCTCCCGAACAGCTGATGCGGGAGAAGTCCGAGATGGCGCGCAAGGGGATTGCGCGTGGTCGGAGTGTGGTCGTGCTGAAGTATCGCGGCGGAGTGTTGTTCGTCGCGGAGAATCCATCGGCGACGTTGCACAAGGTCTCGGAGATCTACGACCACATCGGGTTCGCGGCGGTGGGCCGCTACAGCGAATTCGAGAACCTGCGGGTGGCCGGGATCCGGCACGCGGATCTGAAGGGCTATCAGTACGACCGGCGGGACGTGAGCGCGCGGGCGCTGGCGAACGCGTTCGCGGCGACGCTGGGCAGCATCTTCACCGAGCAGCTGAAGCCGTTCGAGGTGGAGATCTGTGTCGCGGAGGTCGGTTCGACCTCGGCGGAGGATCAGCTGTACCGGCTGACCTACGACGGGTCGATCGTCGACGAGCCGGAGTTCGTAGTGATGGGTGGCCAGACGGACTCCATCACTTCGAAGCTGAAGGAGTCGTACGAGGCGGACCGGGAACTGGAGGCGGCGCTGGGCGTGGCCGTGGCGGCGTTGCGGGCGCCGCGGACGGGTTCGGGTTCGTCGGCGACGGCGGGCGGGAACGGCACCACGGAGTCCGATCCGGTGAAGCTGGAGGTGGCGGTGCTGGACCGGGAGCGGCAGCGCCGGGCCTTCCGCCGGATCTCCGGTGCCGCGCTGGACGCGTTGCTGCCGAGTGCGCCCGCCGATGACGCGGCGGGCGGCAAGGACGACAAGGGTGACGAGGCGAAGAAGGACGAGGGCGGTTCCGCCAAGTCCTAGTTCGCGGGTTTCGGAAAGCCTGCCCGGGTGTGGTCCCGGGCCGGCTTTTCCGTGTCCGGGCGGCGTACAACGGGTGGGGTGGCTTCTCCTGGAGCGACCCGACTGGCGGAATCGCCGGGTATTCGTTGGGAAACTGTGAAGGAAGATCGACCGGAGCCGGATGAGCTGGGAAAACGCTGGGCGAGGGCGGGATCGGTGGTCGTTTCGGGGGATTTTTCACCGTCCGCGACGGAGTCGTCCGCGTGTCGACGCCCGAACGGCGCACCTTGGGAGGGGGTCCAGCGCCTACTCTGGTGGGATGCAGCGGCGGATCTATGGCATCGAGACCGAGTTCGGGGTCACGTGCACCTTTCACGGCCAGCGCAGGCTCTCGCCCGACGAGGTCGCGCGGTACCTGTTCCGGCGGGTTGTGTCCTGGGGGCGTTCGTCGAACGTCTTCCTGTCCAACGGCTCGCGGCTCTACCTCGACGTGGGTTCGCACCCGGAGTACGCGACGGCCGAGTGTGACGACCTGGTGCAGTTGGTGACGCACGACAAGGCTGGTGAGCGGATCCTGGAGGATCTGCTGGTCGACGCCGAGCGGCGGCTGGCCGACGAGGGCATCGGCGGGGACATCTTCCTGTTCAAGAACAACACGGATTCGGCGGGCAACTCCTATGGTTGCCATGAGAACTACCTGGTGACGCGGGCGGGCGAGTTCTCGCGGATCGCGGACGTGCTGCTGCCGTTCCTGGTGACCCGGCAGCTGATCTGCGGTGCCGGCAAGGTGCTGCAGACGCCGCGCGGCGCGGTGTACTGCCTGTCGCAGCGGGCGGAGCACATCTGGGAGGGGGTGTCGAGCGCGACGACGCGGTCGCGGCCGATCATCAACACCCGGGACGAGCCGCATGCGGACGCGGAGCGGTATCGCAGGCTGCACGTCATCGTCGGGGATTCGAACATGGCGGAGCCGACGACGATGCTCAAGGTCGGTTCGGCGCATCTGGTGCTGGAGATGATCGAGGCGGGGGTCCAGTTCCGGGACTTCACCCTGGACAACCCGATCCGCGCGATCCGGGAGATCAGCCACGATCTCACCGGGCGGCGTCAGGTGCGGCTGGCCGGGGGCCGGGAGGCCTCGGCGCTGGACATTCAGCGGGAGTACCACGCGCGGGCGGTCCAGCATGTGAAGGAGACCGGGGCGGGTGCGGCTGCCGAGCGGGTCGTCGACCTGTGGGGCCGGGCGCTGGAGGCCGTCGAGCAGCAGGACTTCAGCAAGATCGACACCGAGATCGACTGGGCGATCAAGCACCGGCTGGTGGAGCGGTACCGGTCGAAGCACGATCTGGACCTGTCGAGCCCGCGGGTCGCGCAGCTGGATCTGGCCTACCACGACATCCGCCGCGGCCGGGGCATCTTCGACCTGTTGCAGCGCAAGGGCCTGGTGCGCCGGGTGACCGACGACGGGGAGATCGAGGCGGCCAAGGACACTCCGCCGCAGACGACGCGGGCGAAGCTGCGGGGCGATTTCATCGCCGCCGCGCAGGCCGCCGGGCGGGATTTCACCGTGGACTGGGTGCATCTGAAGCTGAACGACCAGGCGCAGCGGACCGTGCTGTGCAAGGACCCGTTCCGGTCCGTCGACGAGCGCGTGGAGCGCCTCATCGGCTCGCTCTAGCCAGTTGCGCCGTTAAGGCCATCTTGCGGGCGTCTCGTGCCCTTAAGGTGGCCTTAACGGCTTTCTGGGAGGGCGTATGCGGGTCGTTCGGGCGTTGGGGGTCTTGCTTGGGTGCGGTGCTGCCGTTGGCGGCTCCTGTGGCCGCTGAGGCGGCGCCGTCGCTGCCGTCGTGGACGGTGACGCCGACGGGCGTGACGGCGCAGTTGCGCGGGCTGGCCGCGGTGAGCGGCAAGGTGGCGTGGGCGAGCGGCAGCAAGGGCACGGTCCTGCGGACGACCGACGCGGGGCGCACCTGGCGGCAGGTGGCGCCGCCGGACACCGCGGCGCTGGACTTCCGCGACATCGAGGCGTTCGACGCCGACCACGCGGTGACGTTGTCGATCGGTCCCGGTGAGTCGTCGAGGATCTATCGCACCGACGACGGCGGCGCCCACTGGCAGCTCGCGTTCCGCAATCCGGATCCGAAGGCGTTCTACGACTGTCTGGCGTTCTTCGACCATCGGCGTGGCCTGGCGATGAGTGACCCGGTCGAGGGTGCCTTCCGGTTGCAGGCCACCGACGACGGCGGCCGCAGCTGGCACCAGGTGCCCGCCGAGGGCCTGCCGCCGGCGTTGCCGGGCGAGGCGGCTTTCGCCGCGAGCGGGCAGTGTGTCAGCACGTCGGGCCGGCGGGACGCGTGGCTCGCGACCGGCGGGGGAGCACGGGCCAGGGTCCTGCACTCGCAGGACGGCGGTGTCCATTGGCGGGCCGCGGAGACGCCGTTGCCGAGCAGCGCGTCCGCGGGCGTGTTCGCGGTGGCTTTCCGGGATCGGCACCACGGCGTCGCGATCGGTGGTGACTACGCGCATCCGGACGCCCCGGGGCCCGCGGTGGCCTTGACCCGGGACGGTGGACGCGGCTGGCAGACGCCGCCGGAGGCGCCGAAGGGCTACCGCTCGGGGCTGGCATGGCGCGGCGCCGCGGTGCTCGCGGTGGGCCCTGGCGGGAGCGACCTCAGCGTCGACGGCGGGCGGCATTGGCGGTCGTTCGACACCGGCAGTTTCGACTCGGTCGGCTGCACGCCACGCGGGGACTGCTGGGCGAGCGGGGTGAACGGCCGCGTGGCCCGGCTGACCCGCTAGAGGCTGACCCGCTAAAGGACCTGGCCGGTCGGGCGGACGACGATCTCGTTGACGTCCACCGAGGGCGGCTGGTCGAGCGCGTAGAGCACGGCGCGGGCGATGTCGTCGGGTACCAGGTTCGGTTTGGCTCGCTGGGCGTCGCTGATCATCTCAGTGTCGACCAGTCCCGGCTGGACGATCGTGACCCGGACACCGGTGCCGACGGCCTCTTCGCGGATCGAGCCCGCGATCGCGGTCGCCGCCCATTTCGTGGCCGAGTACAGGCCGGCGCCGTCCTTGCGGATGTGCCGCCCGGCGACCGATCCGGTGATCACCAGGTGCCCACCGGAACTCGCCAGCGCGGGCAGGGTCGCCCGCGCGGTCACCGCGAGGCCGTAGACGTTGGTCAGGATCATGTCGCGCCACTGTGACGGCTCCGCGCCGCCGTCGCCGAAGAACGACGCCTGCACCAGCTGCCCGGCGTTGGCGAAGACGGCGTCGAGGCGGCCGAACCGGTCGGTGACCTCGGCGACGGCGGCTGACACGCTGTCCGGGTCGCTGACGTCCGCGCTCAGCGCCAACCCGTCCGATTCCCTGGCCAGCGCGCCGACCGCATCCCGGTTCCGTGCCAGCAGCGCTAGCCGGTACCCCGCCTCGGCTGCCCGGCGCGCGGTGGCGGCGCCTAGGCCGCGGGAAGCACCGGTGATGAGAAGAACACGATCACTCATGCCTCCACATTACGAGCGATGCACCGGCTCGGAGCGGTCGCGCAGCAGGGCGACGCCGTCGCCGTCCAGCTCGCGGCAGTAGTCCAGGCGGCCGGTCATGGCCATGATCAGTGCGCGGGTGGTGCCGGAAACCAGCGGCCCGGAGCCGGTGGTGAACGGGCCGTCGGTGGCGACGAGCCGCAGACCGCCGATGCGTCCCTTCGCGAGGACGACGAGGTCGGAACTCCGGTAGTACTCCGCCAGCAGGGTGAGCGTGGCGATCGGGTAGTCGCGGTGGAGGCCCAGCGGACGGCGGATGTCCTCGGCGTGCACGATCGATTCGCCGAGCATCGCCACGACCGGGAGGGGCGGTTTGGTGGTGCTGGTGATCGCCCGGCGGAATCCGGCGAGCGTGTCGGCCGGGGTGGCCCCCAGGTGCTCGGCCAGGCGCAGGGCGACCTGCTTGTCGAAGTCGAACCGGCAGCGGATCACCCCGGCCAGCCACCGCACCGGCGTGAGGTTCGCCGCCGCGGTGAGGTGGGCGAGGACTTCCCGCACGGTCAGCCCCTCGCACAGGGACGGCGACTCCCATTGCCGGCCGGTCAGGCTGGCGAGGTCCTCGGCCAGCGCGGCGCGTTCGCTGTGTACCAGCGGCCATATCCTGGTGGCGCGCGGACGTTTCGCTGCTCGTGGTGCGGTCATCCCGGTGAATCTCCTGTGCTCTCGTGGCGGCGGTCGTGCACAGGTGGGACCGCGGCTGCGGGGCGGAATCATCGGTCGTGGGCGAATCTTCCGCCGGATCCTCGTCGCACTCGGTGACAGACCACCGCGTCACAGCGACCGTTCGCGGCGAGTGGCCTGAGCGCGTGCTGCGGCGGAGACACGGTGTGACCTGGTGGAAGGCCGTGTGCGGCCGTCACGACGCGCGTTTGCCGGACCTCCCGATCGGGGCGGACGGCGCGAGCTAGAGTCTGTCGGGTGTCCACCGCACGCGCCGAACGGCTGGTCAACCTGGTACTGGCCCTCCTGTCCACCCGGCAGTACCTCACTGCCGAGCGGATTCGCGGGATCGTGCCCGGATACGGCGACGCGTCCAGCGACGAGGCGTTCTTCCGGATGTTCGAGCGGGACAAGACCGAGCTGCGCGAGCTCGGCATTCCGCTGGAGACCGGGCGGAACTCGGCGTTCGACGCGATCGAGGGGTACCGGATCGCGCGCCGCGACTACGAACTCGGCGAGATCGACCTCGCCCCGGACGAGGCGGCGGCGGTCGGCCTCGCGGTGCGGCTGTGGGATTCGCCGGAGCTGACCGGGCAGGCGCAGGGCGCGCTGGTCAAGCTGCGCGCGGCCGGTGTCGAGGTCGACGACTCCGCGCCGACGGTGGTCGAGCCGAGGGTGCGTGCCGAGCCCGCGTTCGGCCCGTTGCTCGCGGCGGTGCAGAACGGGCAGGCGGTCCGGTTCGAGTACCGCCGTTCGGGTTCGGCCGACCGCATGATGCGCACGCTGGAGCCGTGGGGCGTGGTGTCCTGGCGCGCCCGCTGGTACGTCGTCGGGTACGACCGCGACCGCGCCGCCACCCGCTGCTTCCGGCTCTCGCGGGTCACCGGGCAGGTGAAACCCGTCGGCGCGCCCGGAGCCGTGCAGCGGCCGGAGGGCGTCAACCTGCTGAAGCTGGTGTCGGTGACCGGGGACTCCGAACCGTCGCCGGTCACGAACGCCCGCGTGTGGGTCGCGGACGGGCGGGCCGCCGGGGTCCGCAGGCGCGGCCGCGTCGTCGGCCGTGAGGTCGTCGCCGGTGAGGAGGGGGACGTGGTCGAGATCGGCCTGTACTTCCCCGAATCGGCCGCGGAATGGCTCACCGCGCACGGGCCCGACGTGCTCGTGCTCGAACCGGACGTGCTCGCCAAGACCGTCCAGGACCGGCTCGAGGCCGTCGTGCACCGCGCGGAGCAGGAGAGCGTTCGATGAGCGGGTCCACCGAACGGATGCCGCGGCTGCTGGCACTGGTCCCGTACCTGCTGGCCAGGCCGGGGATCCGGATCGACGAGGCGGCGCAGGACTTCGACGTCTCGCCGAGGCAGCTGCGGAAGGATCTCGAGCTGCTCTGGATGTGCGGGCTGCCCGGGTACGGTCCCGGCGACCTGATCGACCTGTCCTTCGAGGGTGACACGATCGTCGTGACCCACGACGCCGGGATGAACCGCCCGCTGCGGCTCACCGGCGGCGAGGCGACCGCCATGCTCGTCGCGTTGCGGGCACTGGCCGACACGCCCGGAGTGGTCGACGCGGACGCCGTCCGGCGGGCCATCGCGAAGATCGAGGCCGCCGCCGGGCAGGCCCAGCCCGCCGGGGTGGTGGTCGGCGGTGGCGTGCGCGAGGGCAAGCGGACCGCTCGCACCCGCGAGGAGGTCGCCGGCGCGCTGCGGGACGGGCGGGCGCTGCGGATCCGCTACTACACCGCGTCGAAGGACCAGATCACCGAGCGCACGGTCGACCCGATGCGGCTGCTCATCGTGCAGGCCGTCGCCTACCTCGAGGCGTGGTGCCGCCGCGCCGAGGACGTCCGGCTGTTCCGGCTCGACCGGATCGACGAGCTGACCGTGCTCGACGAGCCCGCCACCCCACCCGCGCACGCCCGGCCGACGGACCTTTCCGACGGCGTGTTCACGCCACGTCCCGATCAACGGGAGGCGCATCTGGTGCTCGATCCGGATGCACGCTGGGTAGCCGAGTACTACCCGTGCGAGGAACTGGACGAGCTCGACGGCGGCCGGCTGCGGGTCCGGATGCGCTACGCCGACGAGTCGTGGATGGTACGCCTCGTCCTGGGTCTCGGCGGAGATGCGCAGGTGGAGAGCCCCCGGGCACTCGCGGAGGCTGTTCGACAGCGGGCCGCCGACGCGGTAGCGCGCACCCGTCACCTTCCGTCAACCTACGCCCACTAAGCTGATCGACGTGGCCTTCGTCCTCATCGCCGTGCTCGTCGCGGCCGGTTTTCTGCTGCTCGCGCTGGTCCTCGTCCGGGTGGGGCGAGCCTTGCGCACGTACCGGCGGACGGTGAGCATGGTGAGTACGAACACGCAGGACCGGGCCGGTCTGCTCCGGGCCAGGACCGCGGCCGTGCGGGTGGCGATCAACCAGCGCCGCCCCGCGCCGAAAACGCAGTAACATTCGACCCAGACGCAGATAGGAGGCCATCTTGTTCGCCAATGGTTTTCAAGGCTGGCATTTGCTCATTCTGGTGCTGATCGTCGTGATCCTGTTCGGGGCCAAGCGGCTTCCCGACGCGGCTCGCTCCATCGGCAAGTCCATGAAGATCTTCAAGGCCGAGACGAAGGACATGGCGGGCGGCGACAAGGCGCCCGAGGCCCAGGACGCCGAGACCAAGCAGATCCCGCCCGCCACCACCGCGACGACGACGGCTTCGTCGGCCCAGGACCAGCAGGTCGCCGATCTGCAGCGTCAGCTCGACGAGCTGAAGAAGCAGCAGGCGGCGAAGCCCGCCGAGCAGGCGCAGAAGAACGCCAGCTGAGCGGTCGGCAACACCTGGTCCCCGGTTCACGGAGCGCGCTGAGCAGCAGCGCGCTCGGCGTGGACTCCGACGAGAACGGAACGTCCAGTGGCGGATTCCGCGTCCGGCAACGGTGACAGCCGGAGCGCCAAACGGCGCAAGCGGTCCCGGCGGGCCAACCCCGACGGGACGATGACGCTCATCGAGCACATCTACGAGTTCCGGCGTCGCCTCGGCTTCGCCCTGCTCGCGCTCGTGGCCGGTGGTCTCCTCGGCTTCTTCTGGTTCCAGACCAAGGTCGGGCCGATCCCGTCGCTCGGTGAGATCATGAACGCACCGTACTGCGCGATCCCGGCGGACCGGCGGTTCGGCGGCGACCACGGCGGCTGCAAGCTGCTGCAGACGGTGCCGTTCGAAGCCTTCATGATCCAGTTGAAGGTGGGTCTCGCCGCCGGTGCGGTGCTGACGTCCCCGGCGTGGCTCTACCAGATCTGGGCGTTCATCGCTCCGGGCCTCTACTCGAAGGAGCGTAAGTACGCGCTCACCTTCGTGGCGTTCGCCTCCGCGCTCTTCGTCGCCGGTGCGGTCCTGGCCTACCTGCTCATCCCGCACGCGCTCGAACTGCTGATGAACTTCGGTGGCGACCAGTTCATCACCGCGCTCACCGGTGACAAGTACATCTCGTTCATGCTGTCCCTGCTGGTCATCTTCGGGGTCAGCTTCGAGCTCCCGCTGCTGGTGGTGATGCTCAACCGCGTCGGCGTCGTCAAGTACCAGCAGCTCAGGAAGTGGCGCCGCGGGATCATCTTCATCCTGTTCGTGTTCGCCGCCTTCGCCACCCCGGGTTCGGATCCGTTCTCGATGATCGGCCTCGCGGGCGCGCTGACGATCCTGTTCGAGGTCTCCATCCAGATCGCCCGCGTCCACGACCGCAAGCTCGACAGGGTCCGCGAGGACGAGGGCTGGGACAAGCTCGCCGACGACGAGGCCGCGCCGTTCGACTACACGCCGAGCACCGCCGACGAACCGGCCACCCCACCGAGCGCGTCGTCCTCGGGCGGGCGTCCCAGCACCGACGACGTCACCTGATCCGGCGACTCAGCCGTAGTACCGCCCGGAACGCGCGATGATCCCGCGGAACGCGGCGGTGGACAGCAGGTGCCCGCACGGGACCTCGAACGGCGTCCCGTGCGGGAAGAACACCCCGCCGCAGCGATGGCAGAACCACGCGGCCTGCCAGACGGCGCGAGCGGCGGGGATCCCGCGCCGCATCCGGGCGTTGTGCCGCACCCGGCGGACGAACAGCCAGGCGAACAACGCCACGAGCGCGAAAGCGCCCGCCGGGAACATGATCGCGACGAACCACTGGCCGACCCGGTCGGCGGCGGACGCCGCAGGCCCGTCGAACAGGCTGCGCACCGCGAACACCAGCCCGATCGCCGGGAGCAGCAGCACCAGCGCGACCGACAGGAAACAGCCACCACCGCGCGTCACCGGGAACGGATCCAGCGCACGGGCGGTCGCGGTCACGGCGACACCCCGGTGCACAGAACGGGAATAGATCACCTGCCCGTCCCCGGCAGGCATCCCGATCAGCGGGCCGGTGCCCTGGTAGGTGGAGTGCCCGGCGTCGTAGGCCGCCGGCACGTGCTGCACCTGGTCCACCTGCGTACATCCCGGACACGCGACCGTCATGCCGTCCCTCCTCGCCACTCACGACCGCGATGGGACGGCCCCACCGGCTCCCGGGTTCCGCCGCGGGCGCGGATGGTCACACCGCGTGCGGGTTGTCGGTGGCGTGTGGAACCCTGACGGGGTGGCCAGTAGCCCTTCTCACTCCCCGGCCGAGGCCTTCGCGGTCTCCCGGCGCCGTGGCAAGTACCCCCAGCTGACTCGCTTCGCGGGCGAGGTGTCCTTCGAGTTCGACGATTTCCAGGTCCGCGGGTGCGAGGCGCTGGAGGACGGCCACGGGGTGCTCGTGTGCGCGCCCACCGGCGCGGGGAAGACCGTGGTCGGCGAGTTCGCCGTGCACCTGGCGCTCGCCGAGGGCCGGAAGTGCTTCTACACCACGCCCATCAAGGCGCTGTCGAACCAGAAGTACGGCGATCTGGTCGACCGCTACGGCAGCGACGCCGTCGGCCTGCTCACCGGCGACACCTCGATCAACGGCAACGCCCAGGTGGTCGTCATGACCACCGAGGTCCTGCGGAACATGCTCTACGCCGGATCGTCCACGATCACCGACCTCGGGTACGTCGTGATGGACGAGGTGCACTACCTCGCCGACCGGTTCCGCGGCGCGGTCTGGGAGGAGGTCATCCTCCACCTGCCCGAGTACGTCCGCGTCGTCGGCCTGTCCGCCACCGTGAGCAACGCCGAGGAGTTCGGCGAATGGCTGGTCGAGGTCCGCGGCGACACCACCGTCGTGGTCGACGAGCACCGGCCCGTCCCGCTCTGGCAGCACATGCTGGTCGGCAACCGGATGCTGGACCTGTTCGCCGGCGAGGAGGAGCACAAACCGGGCGGCGAACTGCGCATCAACCCGACCCTGCTGCGCCGCACCGAGGAGGTCGGGCGCCTGCACGTGCCCGCCGGGTTCCGCGGCCGCCGCCGCGGCCAGCCGCCCCGGGTGAGCCGCTACCGGCCGCCGTCGCGGGTCGACATCGTCGAGCGGCTCGACGCGGCGGGACTGCTGCCCGCGATCGACTTCATCTTCTCCCGCGCGGGCTGTGACGCGGCCGTGGGCCAGTGCGTCCGCTCCGGGCTGCGGCTCAACGGCCCGGACGAGGTCGAGGAGGTCCGCCGGATCGTCGCCGAGCGCACCGCCGACCTGCCCGAGGGCGACCTCGGCGTCCTCGGCTACTGGGAGTGGCGGGAGGCGCTGGAACGCGGCATCGCGGGCCACCACGCGGGCCTGCTCCCGGCCTTCAAGGAGACTGTGGAGGAACTGTTCGTCCGCGGTCTGGTGAAGGTCGTGTTCGCCACCGAGACCCTCGCGCTCGGCATCAACATGCCCGCCCGCACCGTCGTGCTGGAACGGCTCGTCAAGTACAACGGCGAGGCCCACGTCGACCTCACTCCCGGCGAGTACACCCAGCTCACCGGCCGGGCCGGCCGCCGGGGGATCGACATCGAGGGCCACGCCGTCGTGCTCTGGCAGCCCGGCGTCGACCCGAAACAGGTCGCCGGGCTCGCCTCGACGCGCACGTACCCGCTGCGCTCGTCGTTCCGCCCCGGCTACAACATGGCGGTCAACCTGGTCGCGCAGGTCGGCGCCGAACAGGCCCGCGAACTGCTCGAGCAGTCGTTCGCGCAGTTCCAGGCCGACCGGTCGGTGGTCGGCACCGCGCGGCGGATCGAGCGCAACAAGGAAGCCCTCAAGGGCTACACCGACGCCGTCACCGGTGACTTCGACCAGATGCTCGAGTACGTCGACCTGCGGGCGAAGATCTCCACGCGGGAGAAGGCGTTGTCCCGCCAGAACACCGCGAGCCGGCGCGCGGGAACCCTGGAATCACTGGAAAAACTGCGCAAGGGCGACGTGATCGCCGTCCCGGCCGGGCGCCGCGCCGGCCTCGCCGTGGTCGTCGACCCCGGCCTCGACCCGATCCGCGAACCGCGGCCGGTCGTGGTGACCGAGGACCGCTGGTCCGGACCACTGTCGGTGGCCGACTTCTCCGGCCCGGTCGAGCCACTCGGCCGGATCCGGCTGCCCAAGCACATCGAACTGCGCTCGCCCAAGACCCGCCGGGACATCGCCGCGAGCCTGCGCAACGCCGGGATTTCCTTGCCCGGCAGGCAAAAACGGCGTTCCGGGGCCAATGAGGACGGTGAGCTCGCCGCGCTGCGCCGCGCGCTGCGCGCCCATCCGTGCCACGGACTCGCCGAACGCGAGGCGAACCTGCGCTGGGTGGAGCGCCACCAGCGGCTGGCGGCGGAAACCCAGCAACTGGAACGCAAAGTCGCCGCGACGACGCACTCGCTGGCCCGCGCGTTCGACCGGATCCTCGCGCTGCTCGGCGAACGCGGCTACCTCGCGGAGCAGGGCAAGGGCGAAGACCGCGTGACCGAACACGGCAGGCGGCTCGCCCGGCTCTACAGCGAATCGGATCTGCTGGCCGCCGAATGCATCCGGCACGGCGTCTGGAAACAGCTCGGGCACGCGGAACTCGCCGCGGTGGTCTCCACCCTGGTGTTCGAGGCACGGCGCGACACCGCGGGCGAGCCACGGCTGCCCGGCGGCGCGGTCCCGCAGGCCTGGCAGGAAACCACCAAGATCTGGGTGGACCTCACCGAGGACGAACGGCGGCACCGGCTGGACCGCACGCGCGAACCCGACGCGGGATTCGCCTGGCCGGTGTACCGGTGGGCACGCGGGGAGTCGCTGGAAAAGGTCCTGACCGCCGCCGAGGCGAACGGGCAGGAGCTGTCCGCGGGCGATTTCGTGCGCTGGTCCCGGCAGGTCATCGATCTGCTCGACCAGATCAGGGACGTGCTCGGCAAGGCGGATCCGGTCGGGGCCGCGGCCGCGGAGGCGGTCCGGGCACTGCGCCGGGGCGTGGTCGCGGCGGGCGCGGCGTGAAGACGACCGTTGTGCGGGCCCGCCAGGTACGACACCGTAAGGGGCGACACGTGTGCTGGACCCCGTCCTGTGGTTGGATCGCGCACGACACTGTGTGCGTACGGCTCAGCGGACCGTGTCGGGCAGCAGATGGACGCAGGCGAACTGGCGGAGGCGAACGATGAGCACGCCGTATGGCGGCAACGACCCGCAGCAGCAACCCCCATGGGGTCAGCAGCCGCAGTACGGGCAACAGCCGGGGGGCGCTTATCCGCCGAGCGGGCCGCAGGAACAGCCGGGACAGGCCCAGCAGCAACCACAGTGGGGCCAGCCCGCTCAGCAGCAGCCCTACGACCCCTCGCAGCAGCAGTGGGCCCAGCAGCAGCCGGGACAGCCGCAGCAGTACGGGCAGCAGCCCGGCTACGCCCAGCCCCAGCAACCTCAGCAACCCCAGTACGGCCAGCAGCCCCCGCAGTACGGGCAGCCGCAGCAGTACGGCCAGCAGCCGGGCGGCGCTTATCCGCCGAGCGGGCCGCAGGCGCAGCCGCAGTACGGCCAACCAGCGCAACCCGGGCAGCCGGGGCAGTACGACTACGGCCAGTTCCCGCCAGCCGGAGCCACGGCTGCCGAGGGGGACAAGCAGCCCGGGTCGAAGAAGGGCCTGCTGATCGGCGCGGGCGCGCTCGTCGTGGTGGTCGCCGTCGTGGCCGTCCTCGGGTTCGTGGCGCCGGGCTTCTTCAAGACCAAGGTGTTCGACAACACCAAGATGCAGACCGACGTGCAGAGCCTGCTCACCACCACCTACAAGATCGACGGCGTCACCGCGGTCTCCTGCCCGGCCGAGCAGGAGGTCAAGGACGGCGCGAAATTCGCCTGCACCGCCACGATCGCGGGCAAGCAGCAGCAGGTGCCGATCACGGTGAAGGGCACCGGCGGCAACTACGAGGTCGCCCCGCCCACCGGCGGACAGTGAGCCGTGCGGTAACCGGTGGCCACGAGGGTGCGCTCTCCTCGATGATCGTGGCATGAGCGACGCTTGCGAGCGAATCGAAGACATCATGCGCCAAAAAGGATCGAACACTGTCTCGCGGAGCGAGTCGATCGCATGAGCGACTTCGACGTCCGGCCGCTCCGGCCCGAGGAACACCGCGCCGCGTCGGATCTCTTCCGCGCGACGCTGCACCGGCCGCCGGCGACCGACGCCGAATGGGCGGCGATGGGCGAGGCACTCGTGTCCACGCACGGACTGGGTGCCTTCGATCCCGCTCTGATCGGCATGTGCCGGTCCTTCGACGACGAGGTGACCGTCCCGGGCGGCGCGTGGCTGCCGATGGCCGCGGTCGCCACGGTGGGAGTGCGCGCGGACCGGACCCGCCGGGGCGTGCTCAGCGCGATGATGGCCGAGCAGCTCGGCGACTTCGCGCGGCGAGGCGTCCCGGTGGCGATGCTGCACGCGTCGGAAGCCACCATCTACGGCCGGTTCGGGTACGGCGTCTCCTCGCGGGGCCGGGACTACGTGATCGACCGGCACCGGGCGCGGCTGCGCCCGGATGTCCCGATGAGCGGGGAGGTGTCCCTGCTCGACCTGGAGACGTCGCTGACGAACTGGGAACGGCTCTACCGCGGTCTGGACCACCCCAGGCCCGGGATGCTGGCCCGCTCGGCCACCTCCTGGGCGATCTCCGGGAACTTCCACCGGAAGTTCACCGCGCCGGTGACCACCGCCGTGCACCACGGCCCCGACGGCGTCGACGGATTCGCCGTCTACACGGTCAGCCGGACCGGGCGGGACGAGGCCGCCACCATGGACGTGACCATGCTGTATTCCGCGACGCCGCAGGCTTTCGCGGGACTGTGGCGGTATCTGCTCTCCGTGGACCTGGTCGACGTGATCCGGACGGAGGCGCGCCCGCTCGACGAGCCGATCGACCTGCTGCTCGCCGATCCGCGCCAGGTCACCACCACCTGCCTCGCGGACGAGAGCTGGCTGCGCCTCGTCGACGTCCCGGCCGCGCTCGCCGCGCGCGAATACCGCGGCGACGACCCGGTCGTGCTGGAGGTGACGGATCCGTTGCTGCCGGACAATTCCGGCCGCTACCGGATCTCCGGGGACGGAGCCGCGCGCACCGAGGACCCGGCGGCGCTGCGGCTCGACGTCGGCACGCTCGCGATGGCCTACCTCGGGACCTGGCGTCCGTCCACTTTGGCTTCCGCGGGCCGGATCGAGGCCCGCGATCCCGCCGCGCTCGACGCCGCGGACGCGCTGTTCAGCACGCGGGCCACCGCCTGGTGCGGTACGTTTTTCTGACAGCGGAAGAACGCCTCAGAGGTGGGGAATCCAGGCATGCGCGCGATGCTCGTGGTCGGGTTGTGCTGCGCGGGCGCCCTCGCGCTCGCCGGGTGCGCCGATGAGCAGAGACCGGCCGCGCCAGCCAGCGCCGCCACCACACCGCCGAGTTCGCCCGGCACCACCTCGGCCACGCCGTCGCCGACCCAGCCGGTCCGGGTGTTCGACGCGGCGGCGATGGACTCGGCCGTGCGGAAGATCCTCACCGAGAACTACAAGATCAAGAACGTCGGCGAGGTCAGCTGCCCGCCGGGACGGCCGGTGACCGACGGCGACCGGTTCACCTGCGCGGTCCAGCTCGGCGGCACGGTGAAGCAGGTCCCGATCACGGTGACCGGCGGCGACGGCCAGTACCGGGTGGACGCCCCGGAATAAACCGGATGCCGGGTGCCGGCCGGATTGGCATTATCGGTTCCATGACCGATTTCGAGGTACGCCCCGTCGCCGACGACGAGCGCCGGGACAGCATGGCCGTGCTGATGCAGTCGCTGCACGACAAGCCGCTGACCGACGAGGGCTGGGCGAACATCGACTCGGCTTGGCAGGCCGAAGGATCCTTCGCCGCCTTCGACGGGGACGTCCCGGTCGGACTTGCCCATTCGTTCGAGACCGTGCTCGCCATTCCCGGCGGTCGCGCCATCGAGGTGGGCGCTGTCGACGGCATCGGCGTCCGCGCGGACTGGACCCGCCGCGGCGTGCACACCGCCCTGCAACAGGCCCAGCTCCGCTACTTCGCCGAGCAGGGCAAGGCCATCGCCTGCCTGCACGCGAGCGAGACCACGATCTACGGCCGGTTCGGTTACGGCGTCGCGACCCTCAACCGCACGTTCCGGATCGAGCATCCGGCCGCGCGCCTGCGCGACGGCGTGTCCACCGGCGGCCACGTCCGCTTCCTCAGCCCGGAGGAGGCCGTGAAGCAGGGGCCGGACGTGTATCGCCGGGCCGGCCTGACCCGGCCCGGCATGGTCGCGCGGCCGGACAGCTGGTGGACGCTCGTGTTCAACGAGAACGCCGGCCCGAAAGGCAAGTGGCGTACCGCCGTCCACAATGGACCCGACGGCGCGGACGGTTTCGTCGCGTACGAGACGATCGATCTCGGCACGCTCGAAGATCCGGAGAAGGGCGCGCTGCTCCGGGTAGCGGACATGCACGCCGCCACCCCCGAAGCGGAAACCGCGTTGTGGGGATTCCTGCTGTCGGTCGATCTCGTCTCCGCCATCCACGTCCGGGACCGGCCGGTCGACGACGCGATTCCGTTGCTGCTGAACGATCCCCGCCACGCCAGGACCCTCGCCATCGAGGATGACCTGTGGGTGCGCGTGATCGACGTCGAGGCCGCGCTCGCGGCGCGCGCGTACGGCGACGCCGAGCCGGTGGTCCTCGAAGTGACCGACAACCAGCTGGCGGACAACAACGGCCGGTACGAGGTCGGGCCCGGCGGGGTCCGCCGCAGCGGCAAGGCCGCCGGGCTCCGGCTCGGCGTCGACGTGCTCGGCATGCTCTACCTGGGGGAGTGGCGGCCGACCGACCTCGCCAGGGCGGGGCGGATCGAGGTGCTCGACGGGAAAGCGCTCACCCGCGCCGACTCACTGTTCCCCACCGCCGTTCATCCGTGGTGCGGCACGCACTTCTGATCACGGGCGCGGCAGCGCCGCGAGCAGACGTTCCACCGAACGGCCGAGATTCCACCGCTCGGCCAGTTCGAGCACCCGGTCCGGATCGGCGGGCGCGTTCGGCACCACGTCCGGCCGGGACTGCTCGACCGGCGCGTCGACCGCGACCCGCACGACGGCCGGGGCGACCGCGAGGTACTCGCCCGCGTCGGTGAGCTTGAGCCGCATCTTCAGCGGCAGCCGCGCGTCCCCCGATCCGGCGGCTTCGACGAGTTCCTCCAGCGACCCGAACTGCGTGATCAGCTTCGCCGCGGTCTTCTCGCCGATCCCGGCGACGCCGGGCAGCCCGTCGGACGGGTCGCCCCGCAACGCCGCCATGTCCGCATACGCAGGTCCGGCCTGCGCGGAGGGCACGCCGTACTTCTCGGCGATCTCGGCCGGGCCGAGCACCTCGGCCTTCGCCCAGCCCTTGCCGACGTAGACCACGGCCGTCGGCGTCGGTTCGGTGCGCACCAGCTGGAACAGGTCCCGGTCGCCGGTGATGACCTCGACCGCCGACTCCTTCTCCCGCGTCGCGAGCGCGCCGATGACGTCGTCGGCCTCGTAACCAGCCGCCTCGGCGGTGGCGAAACCGAACGCCTCCAGCACGTCGAGAATGATCGGCACCTGCGGGGTGAGGGTGTCCGGCACCTCCTCGGTGTCGGGCTCGCCGTGCCCCGGCACCGCCACGCGATGCGCCTTGTAACTCGGCAGCAGATCGGTGCGGAACTTCGGCCGCCAGTCGGCGTCCAGGCAGGCGACCAGCCGCGACGGGCGGCGATCGGTGAGGATCCTGGCCAGCGTGTCGGTGAAACCGCGCACCGCGTTGACCGGTGTCCCGTCGGGAGCGGTCATCGAATCGGGCAGCGCGAAGTACGAGCGGAAGTAGAGGCTCGCGGAGTCGAGGAGTGCGAGTGGTCCGGTCACCCGCACAGCCTGCCACGTCCGCCCGCGTCGAGTGGGCTACGGCGCACCTTCGATGTCCCGACACGGCCCGGGTGAGCGGAGGCGGAGGGCGCCAAGGACTAGGCTCGGTGCCATGTCGCGTCGTTCCCTCCACACGCCAGCCCCCGATGCCGCGAGCCTGCGGGCCCGCCTCGACCGCGCCCGCGCCGCCGCGGCGGCCGCCGACACCGACGCGTTGCTGATCGCGCCCGGTTCCGACCTGCGTTACCTGATCGGGCAGGCCGGCGGTTCGTTCGAGCGGCTCACCACGCTCGTCGTGCCCGCCGAGGGCACCCCGGCGCTGGTCGTGCCGAAGCTGGAGGCCCCCGGCTACGCCGACGTCCCGACCGACGACCTCGGCGTCGAGGTACTGACCTGGGTGGACGGCGACGACGCGTACAAGCTCGTCGCCGACCGGCTCGGCAAGCCCGGCCGCGTCGCGGTCAGCGACTTCACCCCGGCCCTGCACGTGCTCGGGCTGCGTGCCGCGCTCGGCGACGCGGAGCAGACGCTCGCCGGACCGGTCGTGCGGGAACTGCGGATGCGCAAGGACGCCGCCGAGGTCGCGGCCCTGCGCGCCGCGGGCGCGGCCATCGACCGCGTGCACGCCAGGGTCCACGAGTGGCTGCGCCCCGGCCGTACCGAGGCCGAGGTCGGTGCCGACATCACCGCCGCGATCGTCGAGGAGGGCCACACGCACGCCGACTTCGTGATCGTCGGCTCCGGCCCCAACGGCGCCAGCCCGCACCACGACGTCTCCGACCGCGTCATCGAACGCGGGGACGTCGTGGTCGTCGACATCGGCGGGCCCATCGCCGAGGGCTACAACTCCGACTCGACCCGCACCTACGCGGTCGGTACCCCGCGCGACGGCGACGTCGCCGAGACCTACGCCGTGCTGGAGCGCGCCCAGCGGGCCGCGGTCGAGGCGGTCCGGCCCGGCGTCACCGCCGAGCAGGTCGACGCCGCCGCCCGCGACATCATCACCGCCGCCGGGTTCGGCGAGTACTTCATCCACCGCACCGGCCACGGCATCGGGCTGGACGTGCACGAGGAGCCCTACATCATCGCGGGCAACGCGCTCCCGCTGGAGCCGGGCATGGCCTTCAGCGTCGAGCCGGGCATTTACCAGGCGGGCCGGTGGGGCGCGCGGATCGAGGACATCGTCGTGGTCACCGACGACGGCGTCGAGGCGCTCAACACCCGGCCGCACGAGCTGCTCGTGCTCGACGCATGAGCGTCGTTCGCGGACGGAGCGAGGCGATCGCATGAGCGGATCGGGGCCTCTGGAGCCGCTCGACCAGGCGATCGTGCAGGAGCTGGCCGCCGACGGGAGGCGCAGCTTCACGGATCTGGCCGAGCGGGTCGGGTTGTCGGTCTCGGCGGTGCACCAGCGGGTGCGGCGCCTCGAACAACGCGGCGTCATCCTCGGCTACACCGCGCGCCTGGACGGCGAGCAGATCGGCCTTCCGCTGACCGCGCTGATCTCGCTGACGCCGAACGATCCGGCCGCGCCGGACGACTACCCGCAGCGGATCCAGCACATCACCGAGATCGAGTCGTGCTACTCGGTGGCGGGCGACGAGTCCTACATCCTGCTGGTGCGGGTCGCCTCGCCGCTGGGCCTGGAGGATCTGCTCCGCCGGATCCGGGAGGCCGCGAAGGTGTCGACCCGGACCACGGTGGTGCTGTCCACGCCGTTCGAGGGCCGGTCTCCGACGCTCTGACCTGCGCGAATCGCCTGTGCATCAGAAATCCGCTCGACCGGAAGAACGCTGGTACGATAAAAGGTATGGCAACACGTAAGGTGACTCTCTCACTGGACAGCGGCGCCCTCGAATTCGCCGAGCGCGCCGCGAAGGCACACGGGATCTCGGTCTCGTCCTGGTTGTCGAAGGCGGCCAGGCGCGAGGCGGTCCGCACCGGGTACACCCCGCAGAAGGCCCCGGCGCAGCCCGCCGCGGAGCGGGACGAGGCCGAGCGCAGCGCGGCGGAGAAGGATCTGCGTGCGCAGGGGTGAAGTCTGGACGTACCACCCTCCGACCGATCCTTCCCGGCAGCGCACGGTGGTGCTGCTGTCCTCGGACGGGGTGAACGAGTCCGAGCGGCCGTGGCTGCTCGGCACCGAACTGCTCGACCACGATCCGCAGGACATCCTCGGCGTCGCGATCGACGCGCGCTACTGGGTGTCCACGCTCAACCTGACCCGGCTCTACCGCCCGTGGTTCGACGAGCGCATCGCCGAGATCGACCTGGAAGTGCAGGAGCGCATCGACATCGCGTTGCGCGCCGCGCTCGACCTCTGAAGCCCGCACCGGGAAACCGGCTCAGCGGGCGACGACCTCCGGCGCGGGATGCAGATGCCCGTCCGGCCCGGCCAGGCAGGTCGCGTTGCCGTCGCGCAGTGCGAGGAACTCGTTGAGACAGTTCGCGACCTCGGCGTGCCCGTTCGCGTTGGGGTGGAAGGATTCCTGGAGCGCGTGCTGGGCGCGGTCGGCCTGCCCGAGATCGCTGAGCTTCAGCGTCAGCCGCGTGAACCACTCCCGGCTCTGATCCGCGCCGCCGCTGCACGCCTCGTGCCCGGCGCCCGCCTTCGCGAGGTCGAGGAACCGCGCGCCGGTCTGCTGCGCCGCCTGTTTCAGCCCGCGCGAAAGCATCGTGACCCCGTCGCGCGCGATCCACTGCAGATCGTCGGGACGGAACGGGCAGCCGTTGAGGTTACGCAGTTCCTCCGGGATACCAGGGCCCACCGGAGTGGCGTAGGACTGCAACACCAGCTGGTAGTCCGCCGGCACGTACCCCGCCCGCGCCAGCACCGCCTTGACATCGTCGACGGCCTTGACCACCTTCGGCACCATCGCGTCCACTTTGGACTGCCAGCCCTGTTTCATGGCGACGCTGCAGGAGGGCAGGTCGGGGGAGAACCAGGCCTTGAAGCATTCGGTGACCTGTGCGGAGAACTTCGGGTCGTCGTTGGCGCCGACGGCGATCACCACGACCGGCACCCGGTGGTCCTTGACCAGCGCCGCGAGTTGCTCCGCCTGCGAGCCCTCGGTCCACTGCTTGACGTCGCCGAGCGCGACCTGCTCTGCGGGCGCGCCGGAACACGCGAGGTTGACGCGCTCCAGAAGCCCGGGGAACTTGACCTTCTGGATGAACGCGTTCGGCGAGCGGTGACACCAGTTCCCGTTCGGGCCGTTGGTGTCCGCCGTGTACATCCCGGCGCCCTCGCCGGACACCGTGCTGTCACCGAGCGCGACGGCCGTCAGCGGGCCGTTTCCGGGCGGGCTCGGCCGGGGGATCGGCTGCCCATTGCGGCTTTCCGCGCCGAAGAAGACGAACAACCCCACCAGCACCGCCACGGCGGCGAGCACCAGGGCTCCCCACCACCACCGAAAACGTCGCATCGCCGCCAGTCTACGGATTCCCGGGCCCGGCCCGGTGCTCATGCCGGTGTCCCAGTGGTCTCAGCCTCGCGCGATCAGCTCGGCGAACCGCTCCGGGCTGACGTTGCCGCCGGAGAGGATCACCCCGGCCTTGCCCGGCGCCGGGACGCGGCCGCTGAGCAGGGCCGCGATGCCGGTGGCGCCGCTGGGTTCGAGGACGATCTTCAGCCGTTCGAACGCGAAGCGCATCGCCTCGCGGACCTCGTCATCGGTCACCAGCGCGACGTCGTCGACGACCTTCCGGTTGATCGAGAACGTCAGCTCGCCCGGGATCTCCGCGGCCTGGCCGTCGGCGATGGTGCGGGGGACGTCGATCTTGACCCGTTCGCCCGCCTCGAGGGACCGCTTCGTGTCGTCGCCCGCGGCGGGTTCGACGCCCACCACCCGGATCCCGGGACGCAGCGCCTTCGCGGCGGTGCCGCTGCCCGCGATGAGACCACCGCCGCCCACCGGGACCACGAGCGTGTCGAGCTCGCCGACCTCTTCGAGCAGTTCCAGCGCCGAGGTGCCCTGCCCGGCGATCACGTGCGGGTGCTCGTAGGGCGGGATGAGCGCGAGGCCGCGTTCGGCCGCGAGCGCGGCGCCCAGCGCGACCCGGTCGCCGGTGTAACGGTCGTAGGTGACGATCTCCGCGCCGTACCCGGCCGTGGCGTCCACTTTGGACTGCGGAGTGTCCTCGGGCATCAGGACCACCGCGCTGCTGCCCAGTTCCGCGGCCGCGAGCGCGACGGCCTGGGCGTGGTTGCCCGACGAGTACGCCACGACACCCTTGTTCAGCTGCTCGGGCGCGAGCCGGGAGACCGCGTTGTAGGCGCCGCGGAACTTGAAGGCACCGATCCGCTGGAGGTTCTCGCATTTGAGGAACACCTCCGCGCCGACGCGTTCGTCGAGCGTGCGCGAACGCAGCACCGGCGTGTGGTGCGCCACACCGGACAGGCGAGTGGCCGCATCGCGGACGTCGTCGAGGGTGACCGCGGGCATGATGCTCCTTGAGAACGAGAGGGGTGATCGTTCTCCAGCATGGGGGATCGGACGTACTGGAGGGAAACGTTTATGACGAACGGAACGCACGAGCGGGTCTGGCTGATCACGGGCTGCTCCGCCGGTTTCGGCAGGGAGCTCGTCCTCGCCGCGCTGGCGGCGGGCGACCGGGTGGTGGCGACCGCGCGGCGCCCGGAGACGCTGGCGGACCTGGAGGAACGCGGGCAGGGCCGGGTCCGCGCCGTGGCGCTCGACGTCACCGATTCCGCGCAGGTCTCGGCCGCGGTCGACACCGCGTACGAGGCGTTCGGTCGCATCGACGTCGTGGTCAACAACGCCGGGCACGGCGCGGTCGGCGCTGTCGAGGAACTGACCATGGACGAGCTGCGCTCGGTCATGGAGGTGATGTTCTTCGGCGCGGTCGAAGTCACCAAGGCGGTCCTGCCGCGGCTGCGGGAGCAGGGCAGCGGCACGATCGTGCAGATCAGCTCGATGGGCGGCCAGGTGACCATGCCAGGGTTCGGCGCCTACTGCGCGGCGAAGTTCGCGCTGGAGGGGCTTTCCGACGCGCTTGCCGCCGAGGTCGCGCCGTTCGGGGTGCGGGTGCTGATCGTCGAACCGGGCGCGTTCCGGACCGAGTTCGGCGGTGGCCGGATGCAGCGGTCCCGGGAGATCGGCGCCTACCACGTGTCCGCGGGGCCGACGCGCGCGGCAGTGGACACAATGGACGGTGCCCAGCCGGGCGACCCGGCCAAGGCGGCCGCGGCGATCGTGCGCGCGGTGGACAGCGAGAACCCGCCGCTGCGGCTGGCACTGGGCGCGGACGCGGTGGACGCGATCCGGGCGCAGCACCAGTCGCTGGCCGACGACCTGACCGCTTGGGAGGACGTCAGCCGCTCGACCGCGCTGTGATGGTCCGTGGGGGCCACCTTGAAGGTCCATCCATGCCCCCGCCACCACCCTCAACGGAGGCGCTGGCGCGCCCAGCCTGGATTCAAGTCCCTCGGGGAGGCCCCCACGGACCACGACGGTCACACCAGGCGGGTCCGGTTCGTCAGAGCACTGACGGACGTCGATGGAGGAAAGCGACCGATGGACGAGAACGAGTTCCTGGCCGAGCGGTTCGAGGCACACCGCTCACACCTGCGCGCGGTCGCCTACCGCATGCTGGGCTCGCTGAGCGAGGCCGACGACGCGGTGCAGGAGGCATGGTTCCGGCTGAGCCGCGCGGACACCGGCGAGGTCGAGAACCTCGGCGGCTGGCTGACCACCGTGGTCGGCCGGGTGTGCCTGGACATGCTGCGCTCGCGCAAGTCGAGGCGCGAGGAACCGCTCGGCGTCCACGTGCCCGAGCCACTGGTGAGCCGCGCCGACGGCCTCGACCCGGAGCAGGAGGTCCTGCTCGCCGACTCGGTCGGCCTGGCACTGCTGGTGGTGCTGGAGATGCTGGCCCCGGCCGAACGGCTCGCGTTCGTCCTGCACGACATGTTCGGGGTGCCCTTCGACGAGGTGGCAGGCATCGTGGGCCGGTCCCCGGCGGCGACCCGTCAGCTCGCGAGCCGCGCCCGACGCCGGGTGCAGTCCACCGCGCCGGTGCCCGACGCCGATCTGGACCGGCAGCGGGAAGTGCTCGACGCCTTCCTCGCCGCTTCGCGCGGCGGCGACTTCGACGCGCTCGTCGCGGTCCTCGACCCGGACGTCGTGCTCCGTGCCGACATGGGTGCCACCGCCGAGGGTCTGTCCGCGGTCGTGCGGGGAGCGGAGAACGTCGCCAAGCGCGCGCTCATGTTCTCGCGGCTTTCGCGCTCGGCACGGCCCGCGCTCGTCAACGGCGCCGTCGGCCTCGTCACGATCCACGAAGGCGCGCCGGCCGGGGTCATGGGTGTCACCGTCCGGAACGGCCGGATCGTGGCGATCGACATCCTCGCCGACCCGGCACGCCTGGCCGGTCTGGACTTCACGATGCTGGAGGACTGAAGGCTCAGTCGAGCAACGCGGTCAGGACGCCGTCGAGGAGCCGGACGCGGCGGTCGGCGATGCGGTGCACCTCGTCGTCGTGGGTGGCGACGATGACCGCCGCGCCCTCCTCGGCGCACCGGCGCAGCAGCCGCAGGACCCGCGGTGTGCTGCCCGCGTCGAGGTGCGCGGTCGGCTCGTCGGTGAGCAGCACCCGCGGCCGCCCGCTGACCGCGCGGGCGAGCGCGACCCGTTGCTGCTGCCCGAAGGAGACCTCCAGCGGGTAGCGGTCGCCGAGGTCGCCGATGCCGAGTTCGTCGAGCAACTCGGCGACCCTGGCGCTGATCGCGCCGTCACCGGGCCGCGGCACGTCGGACCGCAGCCGCAGTGGCAGCGCGACGTTCTCGGCGATGGTGAGCTCGTTCGCCAGCCCGAGCGCCTGCGGCAGTACCGCGCAGGTGTGCCAGGGTGGCGCGCCGGTGATCGGGACGCCGTCGAGCAGCACGCGGCCGGAGTCGGGCGAGTCGAACCCGCACAGCAACGCCAGCAGCGCGCTCTTGCCGGACCCGGAACGGCCCGACACGGTGACCAGTTCGCCGGCGTCGACGTGCAGTTCTAGCCCGCGCAGCACCTCGACGTCCCCGCTCGGGTGGGCGAAACTCCGCCGCAGCGCGACCGCCCGCACCAGCGAGTCGTCGGCGGCTTCGGCGGTCATCGCGTCCCTCCGGGTTCCCCGCTGCCCGCGGTGGTGTGTTCGACGCCTTCGAGTTTTCCCTTGTGCAGCCGGGCGATCCGGTCGCCGAGGGAGATGAGCCGTTCGTCGTGGGAGGCCACGAGCACCGCGAAGTCCTGGTCGACCAGGAACCGTAGCGTGTCGAGCACGAGATCGGCGGAGGCCTCGTCGAGCTGGGACGTCGGTTCGTCGGCCAGGATCACCGACGACTGCCGGGCCAGCGCGCACCCGAACGCGAGCCGTTGCTGTTGCCCGCCCGACAGCGCCGAGATCCGCCAGCGCCCGGTGCCGTCGAGCCCGAGCTGACGCAGGATCTCGTCCGGGCGGCATTCGGTGCGGGCGGATTCGGCCGCGGCCCGCAGGTTGTCGGCGACGTTGAGGTAAGCGAAGAGGTTGTCCGGCGGATTCTGGAAGATCAGCCCGAGGTGATCCCGCCGCAGCGCCCGGCGTTCGGCGTGCCGCAGCCTCCCGGTGTCGGCGCCCTGGAAGGTCAGCGTGCCCCGCGCCGGCCGTTCCAGCAGGCCCAGCACCCGCAACAGGGTGGACTTCCCCGAGCCGGACGGGCCGGCGAGCACGGTCATGCCCCGCGCCGGGATGTCGACGGTGATGTCGTCGACGCCGGTGACGGTGCCCGCCGGGGTCGGGTAGTCGACGCCGATCCCGCGCAGCTGGAAGATCGGTTTACTGGGCACGAATCAGCTCCGCGGTCCGTGCGGTGCGGACCGACCGCACCGCGAGCCAGCCTGCCAGCGCCACCACGAGAACGCCCACGCCGCACACCATCAGCACGAACGGCGCCAGATCGGGCAGCTCCGAGCGCGGCGCGAGGAACGTCGCCGGATCGAACCGCGACACCGAAAGGCCCGCGACGGAGACCCCGCACACCACCCCGACGACGACCGCCAGCCCACTCAGCGCGCCCAGCTCCATGAGGTGACTGGCCAGCAGTGCCCGGGGCCGCATACCCATCCGCAGCACCAGCGCCCCGGCCAGCGCGTTCTGCCGCCGCCGCACCTCGACCGCGACGAGCAACGCCAGCACCGCGACCACACCGAGGACGGTGCCCAGCAGCGCGACGAAGGAGAACGTCCACGACACGACGTAGAAGGGCAGCGCGTCGAGCGCGGTTTGCCGGCTGATCCGGTTGGGCTGGGTGAGCCCGATTTTGCTCAGTGCGGCGGAAACCTCGCTCATCGGGGCGCTCGAAAGCACACTCCATTTTGGAACGGAGTAGAGCTGCGACCCGGTGAGCGCGGCCCGGGAGATCACGTATCCCGGGTTGGTGCCGATGATCGGGAACATCGGAACGTCACCGACCGGTGCCGCGTCGGCCAGCCCGTACGGCAGCGCGGCGGTCTGGCCACGGGTGTGCCCGACGCGGATCGCGGGGATGCCCTGCCCGCCCGCCGGGCCGAGCTTGTCCAGCAGGGCCTTGGCGTCGGCCGACAGTGCTTCGGTGGCGGCGGTGCGGCGGAAGGCGGCCGGGTCCACCACGAGCACCACGCTGCCGGTGCCGGTCAGCTCCCCGACGATCGTGCTGGTGCCACGCAGTTCGGCGGGCATCGGGATGGTGCCCATGCCGAGCGTGCTTTCGGTGTCGATGCGGGTTTCGGCGCCGACGAACACCGCCGACTTCGTCCGCAGCGCGTCCTCCTGGCCACGGGCGATCCCGGTCCCGGTGGCGAGGGTGCCGATGGCCAGTGTGCCGATCACGAGCACCCCGGTGACCGGGGCCCGCGCGCTGGCGAGCCTGCGGATCGCCAGTTGCAACGCCGGACGCGACCACAGCCGCGCCCGGTGCGACGCGTGCAGCGCCAGCCAGGCGAGCCGGGCGGCGAGCAGGCCCACGGTGAGCACGACGAACACCGGGTAGGTCAGCGCGAGCGGGTCGACCTGGGGGAGCGGGTTGCCCAGCTTGGACGCGTCGCCGTAGTCGACGAGCCGGTTCCAGCCCAGCACTCCCAGTCCCGCCGTCGCCAGTTCCCACGGGACGAACATCAGCAGTCGCGTGGCGCCGCGACCACGCCGGATGCGGCCGAGTTCGAACTCGCGGTGCGCGCGGATCGCGACCACTCCGGCGAGCAGGATCAGCGCCAGCCCGAGCACGCCCGCGGCGACCAGGCCTGCCGAAAACTCCGAGCCGCTGTCGGGATCGCCCGGCGGTCCGTAGACGCGCAGCAGGAGGCGGGCCAGGAACGCGCCGGCGGCGCCGCCGAGCAGGATCGGCAGGCCGAGTTCGGCGACCGCGAGCATGCCGAGCGCCGCCGGTCCGCTGCCTCGCGCGGAAAGCAGCCGGAGTTGCGGTTGGCGTCGCTGGTACCACTGCAAAGCCACGGTGCCGATCCCGGCACAGCCGACGAGGACGCTGATCGCGGCCAGCGGCAGGATCGAGACGAGGACGTTGTCGCGGGCTTCGTGGCTGATCTCGGTGGAACGCTGGAACGGCGTCGACCCGATGACAACGTTGGCGAGGCCTTGGGTGGCGAGGTCGGTGCGGACGTCCTCGACGAGTGCCTTCGACCGCGCCAGCAGGTCGTCGGCGGCGCTCACGGTGGTGGGCGGCGGTTCGTAGAACGAGATGTGGAGATTGCTCAGTCCGGGCAGCCCGAGGGCGCGCACGGTGTCGTCGAAGGTCTTCCGGTCGGTGGCGAACATGACCGAGTCGAGCGGATCGTTCGCCAGCCGGTTCACCACCGCGGAACGCTGCTGCGAACACCACCAGCGGGGCGGCGGATCGAGCAGATCCGCGTAGAGCCCGGTGACCGGCGGCAGGGCGGTTCCGTGGTAGCTGGGCCGGGCGCCGACACCGATGTGCTGGGCGCCCGCGACGACCTCGCCGAGCCACACTCCCGGCTCCCGCGACCCTTTCAGCATCGTCAGGTGGTCCAGACCGGCCTGCTCGCGGTAGCCGAGCACCACCTTGTAGTAGGGCGCGCCGTTGAAGTCGGTGTTGACCAGGACCGGCGTGTACATCCCGGCGACGGGCGCGGAAAATCCCCGCGTGGCGGCGTGACGGCGGACCGTGTCGAGGACCGCCGGAACGGCGCTGACCGGGACGCCGTTCTTGCTGAACACCGGGCCGTACTCGTCCGGACAGACCGTGCCGCTCTGATAGGCGACCGTGGCGCCGCCCGCGGCCGCCGACTGAAGCACGGCCGCGGTGCCGAGGAAACAGGCGAGCAGCGCGGTCACCGCGGCGACGATGAGCGTCAACGGACTAGACAACGCGGTCCGCGGCGCGGCGCGCCAAGGCTTGGTGACTCTCAGTCGGCCGAATTGCCCCCAGCTCACCCGCATGGCTGCCGACGCTACCGGGTGATCAGCCTGGTGAGAACGCCATTATCGATTTTGTTGCATACGCTCAGTATCCGATTCCGGACCCGGCGGCGCCGCGTCACCCGAATGCCGTGGTGAGGACCAGTGCGCCCCAGTGGTCCAGACCTTGACTTGATCAGTGGTCTAGTCCAATCCTGGATAACGTTTTCCACCGTGCCTCGCCGCGGTACGGCTCCCCGCAGATATCCCGAGACAGCGATGTCCCGACTGCACTGGAGTGCAGAATGTCCCGACACAGACGCCTTCGCACGTTTTTCACCTCCCTCGCCACCACTGTCCTCGCGGCCGGCGGGCTGCTCACCGGAGCGGGCACCGCGCACGCCGCCACCCCGTTGCCCACGCACGTGTTCGCGCCGTACTTCGAGGCGTGGACCGGCGAAAGCCCCGCGAACCTGGCACAGCAGTCCGGGGCCAAACACCTGACGATGGCCTTCCTGCAGGCCGCCACCAAGGGCTCGTGCACCGTCTACTGGAACGGCGACACCGGAATGCCGGTCTCGCAGTCCACCTTCGGCGCCGACATCGCCACGATCCGGTCCCGCGGTGGCGACGTCATCCCGTCCTTCGGCGGCTACACGGCCACGCACAACGGCACCGAGATCGCCGACAGCTGCACCGACGTCGACCAGATCGCCGCCGCGTACGAGAAGGTCATCACGACCTACGACGTGCCGCGCCTCGACTTCGACATCGAGGACAATTCGCTGCCCAACGCCGCCGGGATCGACCGGCGCAACAAGGCGATGAAGAAGGTCGAGGACTGGGCCGCCTCCACCGGGCGCTCGATCCAGTTCTCCTACACGCTGCCCACCACGACCTCGGGCCTCGCCGAGAACGGGCTCGCCGTCCTGCGCAACGCGGTCTCCAACGGCGCGCGGGTCGACGTGGTGAACATGATGACCTTCGACTACTACGACAACGCCACGCACAACATGGCCGAGGACACCAAGACCTCGGCGAACGGCCTGGTCTCGCAGCTGGGCGCGCTCTACCCGGGCAAGACCGAGCCGCAGCGCTGGGCGATGGTCGGGATCACCGAGATGATCGGCGTCGACGACTTCGGTCCGGGCGAGACGTTCACCATGGCCGATGCCACCACGGTCTACAACTGGGCGGTCTCGAAGGGCATCAACGAGCTGTCGTTCTGGGCGTTGCAGCGCGACAACGGCAACTGCCCCGGCGGTCAGGCCGCCGACAACTGCTCGGGCATCGAGCAGCCGCTGTATTACTTCAGCAAGACGTTCGCGCCCTTCACCGGTGGAAACCCGGTGCCGGGCAACGACTTCTCGGTGACTTCCAGTCCGGGAACCGGTTCGGTCGACCCCGGTGGCTCCCTCACCGCGTCGATCACGACGGCCGTCACCGGCGGAAAGCCGCAGCAGGTCAGCCTCGCGGTCACCGGCGCGCCCTCGGGAGCCACGGCGACGATCAGCCCGTCGACGGTGACCGCGGGCGAGACCGCGAAACTGTCGATATCCACAACCGCGGCTACTGCCTCAGGCAGCTACCTCCTGACGATCACCGGCACGGCGGCTTCCGGCAGTCACACCGCGACCTACACCCTGACCATCAACGGCGGCACCCCGTCGGGCCCCATCCTCAACGCCGGGTTCGAATCCGGCGCGCTGAGCCCGTGGACCGCCGTGGCGGGTGACGCCATCGTGTCCTCGCCGGTGCACTCCGGTTCCCACGCCCTGCAGGCGGCGGCCACCGGTTCGTCCACCGGAGAGGCGAGCCAGAACCTCACGCTGGCGCCGAACCACGCGTACACGCTCAAGGCCTGGGTGCAGGGCAGCTTCGCCTATCTCGGCGTCCGCGGCGGCGCGACCGCCAGCGCGTGGACATCGTCCACCGGCTGGACCCAGCTCTCGGTGCCGTTCACGACGGGCGCTTCCGGCGCGGTGACGGTGTACGTGCACGGCTGGTACGGCCAGGGCAACGTCTACGCGGACGACTTCACCGTCACCTGACAGCGGCATTCTGGAGGATGGCCCGCGGGTGTGTGGGTGCGGGGGAAAAAACTCCGACACCCCCAACCAACGGGCGCAAAAACAAGCAGTACCCCCAACCACA